>CAZMLP010000837.1:0-3840 GCA_964566745.1 uncultured Verrucomicrobiota bacterium
CGCCCGCCCGGCCGCGCCGCCTCCACGCAACGGGCCAAGATCGCCTGTTTCTCCCGAATTCCCCAGTCGTTCAGCACCTTGGACAACACGTAGAGATCCCCGCCCGCCGGAAGCGTGTCGAAGAAACTTTGCGCCACCGCCCTCACGCGATCACTTACGCCCGCAGTCGAAAATGTGAAAGCCGAGCGCGCCACGGTGTTCGGCAGATCGACCAGAATCCCCCGCACCCGCGGGCGCGCCCGCAAAATCTCGGCGAGCAGCGAACCAGTGCCACCGCCCACATCGACCACCGTCCGCACCTCGCTCCAATCACCATTGGGCAAGACTTCCGGATCAGGCTTGCCGTGACCGGCCGGTCCCATTAACTCATCGAAGCTCGCCGCCACCGTTGGGTTTGCCTCCAAATCCTCCCAGAACGGTTTGCCGAACAATTCCTGATACGCGGGCGCGCCGGTTTTCACCGCGCTCAGGAGCGTGCCCCATGCATGTGCCATGCGACCGCCGATCCCGGCCAGGTCCAACCCCACCTTGCAGCCGGGACTGAGCAATTCACGCGCGGGCTCGTTCAATGCGAATTGATCCCGGGCCGGCTCCGTGAACACCCCTTTCTCGACCAAATGCCGCATCACCCGGCCCAGCCAGACCGCGTCGCTCCCGGTCACCCGCGCCAGTTGGCTCAGCTCGTCCCGCCCGGCGGTGATGTGATCCGCGATGCGCAACGTCACCACCACACGCAAGGCCCACGGCGTGCGCAGATCGGCGAGCGCCTCCAGGTTCACGGAATTTGGGTTGGGCATAAATGAATTGGCCTCTGGCAAAAAGGCGGGTTGTTGCCGCGCGCGGCCTTCTTACGGACCCCTGCCGGATGCTACCAAGGCAAAGGGGCATGTCGTTCAGCAGTCCATCGTTTCTTCCGCCGCCGGCGCCAGTTGCGCGTAAAGTTCGTGGAGCTTTCTTTGCAGAAGTGTCTTGGACGGGAGCGCGGTTTTGTATTCGGCCACCAGCGCGGGCGAGAGCGTCCGGCTCAAAGCGTATTCCACGATCTCATTGTCCTTGGTCGCGCAGAGCAGCACTCCAATGGACGGGCGCTCGTGAGGTTTTTTGACCTCACGATCCAAGGCCTCGAGATAGAAACTTAGCTTGCCGAGATCCTCCGGACGGAACTCCCGAACCTTCAGTTCGAATGCCACAAGGCAGGTCAACCCGCGATGGAAAAACACCAGGTCGATGGCAAAGTCCTGGTTCCCCACTTGCACCGGGTGCTCCGAGCCGACAAAACAAAAGTCGCGTCCCAGCTCATTGATGAACCGGCCCAGGTCACGCAGAATGGCCCCGTGGAGATCGGCCTCGGAGTGGTTGTCCGCGAGGCCCAGAAATTCCAGGCTGTAGGCGCTCTTGAACTCGTCGGCCGCCGCCGGGTGAATTTGTGACACCGCGGGGGATAATTTCTTCGCGACCGGCAAACCGCTCAGCATCGCGCCGGCCCGGATTTGTCGTTCCAGTTCGCGCGAACTCCAGCGGTGCTTGATGGCTGCCAGCATGTAGAATTGCCGTTCCTCGGCGAGTTTTGCCCGGCCCAGAATGAGCAAATGGTGGGTCCACGGTAATTGTCTCAGCAGTGCTGAGACTTTTTCCTGGCCCCGGTAAGCCTCGAAGAATTGCCGCATTCGGAACAAATTCGGACGCGTGAAACCGCGCTGGCCGGGGTACTTCCGTACAATCGTGGCCGCCAGCTCGGCCACCACGCCGTCACCCCACTCGGCGCTGGCGATCTTCCGGCTGATATATCCGCCCAGTTCCCAGTAAAGCCCCACCAGCTCGGCGTTGACTGACTGATAGGCGCGCAGCTTCGCCGCGGCGATGAGCGACAAGACCTCGTCAAATTTTCCACGTCTGGCCTTGGCGGGCATTTGTCTCATCACTGCTGAGACTTTTTTCCGGGGCGGTTTCACCGCTGGTGGCGCGGCCTTTCTTTTCCGGGAATTTGGCGATTTGCGGCGGGGATGTTTTTTCATGGCAGGCTGCGCGCTTTCGGTTTTGTCGGCGAAATCCTTCATTCCACTTTCTCCAAAAACTCCAGCAAGTTGGCCATTTCCTGGTTGGTCAGCCCCGCCTCAAGCCCCTCCGGCATCAACGACAAATTCTGTGTCTGGATCCGGCTGATCCGGTCGCGCGCAACCACGCTCTCCTCGCCGTTCGCGCGACGCAATGTGATTCCCGCCGCCGAGTCATTCGCAATTAAGCCGGTCAATGTCTCGCCATCCTTCGTCTCCACCGTGTAGTTCAGAAAGTTCGGCGCGATTTCGCGGTTCGGGTCGAGAATGCTGATCAACAGCTTCTCCTTGCCGTTGGACCGCGCGGAGGCCAAGTCCGGTCCCACGGCGGTGCCCACGCCGTTTAGCTTGTGGCAGGTAGCGCACCGCTCCGAGAAAAGCCCCCGGCCCCGCCCGGCGTCACCCTCCATGGATAACGACGGGACATACTTTTGAATCACATCCACCCGCTGGTCCTGGCCGGCGGCGAAGATTTTCATCGCGCGTTCCTGAATGGCGGAATCCCGGTGCGAGCGGAGAAACACGATTTGCGAGGTCGGCAAATCCGCCTTCGGCACTGTTCCTTTTTCGACCGCGTCGAGCAACGCCGGGATGCGCTCCGCCCGCGCCAGCAACATGCTTAACGCCGCCGCGCGCACTTTCGGCGTCAGCGTGTCCCATCGTTTGATCACCTCGGCGCCGATGGCCGGATGAACCTGATGGCCCAGCGCCGCCACCGCCGCCAGTTGCACCGGCTGCGCCAGCCCCGGCGCCAGTTGCCGGAGAATCACCTCGCGGGAATCGGTGTAAGCCGTCTGCCCCAGGAACTGAAGCGCCGCCACTCGCAGCGACTCCCCGGCCTTCGCGTTGTCCGCCTCGTGGAGGGCCATGGCAAGAACCGGGCGTAACCGGTCACGGTCCGTCGCTTGCGCCAGCGAGCTTCCGGCCCGTTGCAACCCCTCCCCGAGCGCGGCGGCCAGCGCCAGCTTGGTCTCCACACTGCCAGCACCGCGAATGTCGCCCAGGGCGGAGTCCACCTCGGGTCGCCGGTTGCGGGCGCCGATCATCTGCGCCAAAGGCATCAGGAGGGAGCGCCCGCCGCTCGTTTTGGCGAATTTGTCGTCGTCCGCCAGTTTGTTGAACAGTTCGGCGCCCGTGTTGGCCGCCGAACTTAAAATGGCCTCTCGCACCCGGGCATCTCCCGCGTCCCGGCGCGCCAGCGCGGCCAGCAAACGCGGTTGCCCGTGGTAACGGGCGTACCCCAGCGAGAACGCCAATTGATAACGCGTGAGCGGGTCGGGATCGTCCGTCAAGCGGCGCAGACGCCGCCACAAGGGCGCGGAAATATCCTCCACTCCGATTAGCGGCTCCGCGAGCCGCACCGCGTGCCGGCGCACCGCCGGGCTGGGGTCATCCATGCCCCGCACCAAGTCCTCCACCTGGAGACCTTGCAGGCTGCTCAATGCGTAAAGCGCGTGCATTCGCCCAAGCGGCGACGCCTCGCGCCGGATCATTTTTTCCAGCAACGGAATGGACGAGGCATCGCGCCGCTCGTAAAGCAGGCGCGCGGCGGTGTCCCGATGCCAGCCGTTTGGACTCGCCAGGGTCGCCACCAACTGGCGCGTCGTCGCCTCGCCCAGTTTGGGCAACGCCGGCCGCTGGAAGCCATTTGGAGTGATCCGGTAAATTCGTCCGCGATTGTTGCCGCTGTTGAGGTCGAGATGTTGTTTGATCGCGGCGGGCAGCGACCACGGGTGCTCGATCACCTCGCGATACATGTCCGCGAAATAGAGCGTGCCGTCCGGCG
>CAZMLP010000838.1:0-2050 GCA_964566745.1 uncultured Verrucomicrobiota bacterium
CGTGCTGCGCGAGCTGGCGGATGGCCCGTTGCCGCTGGTGGTTTTCGTCACCGCGCACGACCAGTTCGCGCTCAAGGCGTTCGAGGTTCACGCGGTTGATTACCTGCTGAAACCGTTCGACAAGGAGCGCCTGCAAAAGACGCTGGCGCGGGTGATCGAGCGGTTCCAGGCGGGCAAGGGCGGCGGGCTGGACGAGAAGATCGCGGCGCTGCTTTCCGGTCTCAAACCCGAGGCGCCGCGCGCGACGGACCGCATCGCGGTGAAGACCGACGGCCGGGTGCTGCTGCTCAAGGCCGATGATGTGGACTGGATCGAGGCCGCGGACAACTACGTGGTGCTGCACGCGGGCAACGAGACCCACACCATGCGCGAGACCATGAGCGCGCTGGAGGAACGCCTCGCGCCGGACAAGTTTCTCCGCATCAGCCGCTCGACGATTGTGAATCTGGAAAAGATCAAGGAACTGCAACCGATGTTCCACGGCGAGTATGTGGTGATTCTCCGCAACAACGCGCGCCTCACCCTCAGCCGCGGCTACCGCGACCGCCTGCAGCAGTTGCTCGGCAAGCTGGGGTGAGGCCGGGATTTTTTCCTGTATCGGAAATCAGGGGACGTCATTCCCTCTGAATGGCGGCAATTCTTGCTGACCACGCGACGCGGCGCTACGCTCATTTCGCCATTTGAAGCCGCCGTTGCTCATCGTCAGCCCGGAATTTCCCCCGCGACGTGGCGGGGTCGCGGACCATACCGCCAATTTGGCTGCCGGGTTAGGTGAACGATTCAAGGTCAAGGTTCTCACCTCGGCTGGTGATCAATTGCCGGGAAATGGAGAATATCAGGTATTACCACTCATCACTACCTGGTCTTCGTGGGTAAGCGAGACGCTGCTAAACACCACCATCACCAGGCTTGCCTCCGGCGTCCCCGTTCTCTGGCAATACGTTCCACACATGTATGGCAAGGGAGGAGTGAACCCGGCGATCCCGCGAGTCATGCGCAAACTGCGCGCTGCCGGGACGCGCCAGTTGGTGATCGCGCATGAAATCGCGGCGCCGCTTTCGCCCTGGCCGCACCGGCTCCGGTACGCGCTGGCCCACCGACGGCAATGGCGCGGTATTCTGGAAGCGATCGACGCGGTGGGAATCTCCACCGAGGCATGGCTGCGAGAGTGGGCGGCCCAAAAGCCCGCCCGCGCAGCGAAACTTTTCCTCTCCCCATCGCCCGCGAGCATCCCGGTCACACCCGTTGCCGCCGGCCATCCCCAAGCATGGCGCGAGGCAAATGGATTGCCCGCGACCGCGCGAGTGCTGGCATATTTCGGAACCATCAGCGGCAATCGTCGCGTCGAATGGTTGTTCAATGCGTGGCGGCGGGCGCAGTCGCCGGAAGCGCCGGGCGCCCTCGTTTTCTTGGGGGACGAGCCCGTCACCCCTCCGGTGAGCGGCCTGGAGTCTTTGTATCGTCCCCTCGGTTTTTTGCCGGCCGCGCAGGTTTCGCAAGCGTTGCAAGCGGCGGATCTTCTCGCCCTGCCCTTCACCGACGGCGTCTCCGAGCGACGCACCACCTTCATGGCAGGATTAAGCCACGGGTTGCCAGTGTTGACCACTTTGGGCCACAATACCGGTCTCGCGCTGCGCCAGGCGGATTTCTTTCGCGCCGTGGATTGCGCGGACGGTGACAACTTCGCTCATGCCGCGCTCGAGTTGTTGCGAGACGACTCGCTCCGCCTGCGCTTGGGCGCGGCGGGGCGACAGGCTTATGAACGCATGTATTCGTGGCCGGTGGTCACCTCGTTGATTTCTGAACGCCTTGACCAATTGCCCCGCGAGCACGGCGCCGCGACAACCCCGCCATGACGCCGCTGGTCACCATCGCCATCCCGACTTACAAGCGCCTCGGCTACTTGCAAGAGGCGGTGGATTCGGCGCTCAAGCAGGATTATCCGGCCATCGAGATTTTGATTGGCGACGACGGTCCGACCGAGACCATCGGCGCGTGGGCGGAGCGATTGGCGCGACGGGAGATTATCTGGAACGCGCCGCCGAATTGG
>CAZMLP010000839.1:0-10227 GCA_964566745.1 uncultured Verrucomicrobiota bacterium
TTCCCGAATGACGAGCCGTTCCCCGGCATTCCCGGGATCAGTGGCACGGAGGACAGCTTAGCTCATGAAATTTTCAATTAAGTAATGTTCACAACCGCGGGTTACAATCAATTGGGGTTCAATAACGAGGATCAGTTCCGTCTCAGCGCCGGGACAACGGGCGTCCAGACCCTGAAAATCAGCGGTCCCACCAACACGGTGATTCCCGTGGTGGCCGTTGCCACCAACGTCACCGGTCTCAATTTTGGCGGCGCCCTGCCCTTGGACCCAATCACCGCCACGGTGATTTACGCCACCCCTGGCGGGAACCCGGACGACGCCTGTAATCTTGCCGGGAACGCCGGCCTCGCAGGCAAAATCGCGCTGCTGGATCGCGGCGGCGATGGGTGCGACTCGGTCACCAAGGCCGAGCAGGCGCAAACTGCGGGCGCGCTGGCGGTCATTATGATAACGCCCGGCGACACAGGCTTCCCCTTCCGCCTGGATGGAACCAGCACCAACATTCACATTCCCGTGCTGGTCATTGCCGAAAATTACGGCGGCAGCCAGTTGAAGTCCTACCTGCAGAACAACACCCCGGTCACAGCGACCATTCAGGGTGATCCTGCTCCGCGCCTCGCCGAATGGAATGGCGGCAAGGGCTTCGGCGCGGTGGATGTAACAGCCCGCATCGCCGTGCCTTCGGCTGGTATTTACCCGTTGCGCCTGGTCTCCGGCCAGGAGAGCGGGACCGCCAACTTGGAATGGTTCTCATACAAGTCCGACGGCACAAAGGTGCTGTTGAACGACCCGAATGACTCCGCCGCCTTGAAAACATTCCGTGCCCGCACCGCAGTCACCGCGCCGTTGAAGTTCGGAGCCCCGGTGGTTACAGCTCAAGGAGTCACCATCGCGTGGACAGGCAATGGCACGCTGCAAGAGGCCGCCTCGGTGAGCGGCCCCTGGACTGATTCCACGAGCCAGGCCAATCCGCAGACGGTTCCAGCCACCGGCGCGAAGTTCTATCGCCTGAAGCAATAAGCGCGGCTTAATTTGCTGCGAGGCTCATCAAACCACCCCCCTCTCTCGTTCGCGGGAGAGGGGATTTTTGTTCCGTGAATTGTCTTTCTCTTAATCGTACCCGAACGCCCTCACTGACGGTTCGAGGATCGAGAGCACCGGCGCGAGGTGCGACTCGTAATTCTTCCAGCGGCCAATGGCGCGGGTGTAAAGCGGCTGGCTGACCGCCTCATAGGTGGGCGAGCCCACCGCCTTGTCTTTCAGCCGGTCGCGGTAACGGAGCACTTGATCCTCCCATGGCAAGCCAAGAAATCCGAGCGCCCGGCGCGCCTCGCGCTCCAAATTCGCCACCGTGTCCTCGTAGCGAATCTCCAAACTCGACGACGCGATCTTTTCCTTCAACTGCCGCCACACGGCCATGTCGGCCGCGTACCGGCGGGCGGTTCGTTCGAGTGTCAGATAGCAAACACTGTTGGGGTTGAGCGGCAGGTATTGCATGAAGCAGCTCACCACCACGTCGCGCGGATCGCGCAATGCGATCAGCAGCTTCGCCTCCGGGAACAATCGTAGAAAGCCGGGCAACACGAGGGTCAACGGCGGATTCTTGTCCAGATGCACGCGGTCGCCGATTGGCTCGTTCAACGCTGCCGTCATGTAATCCAGGTAACGTTTCCGCAGCCTCGCGAGACGGTCCGGAGGCGCGGCGTCCAGCGCGTCCGCGGTGGGGGCGGGCGCGGCCGGGGTCATCCACATGGCCGGGAAAATATCCCGGGCGAACGCCTCCCGCTCGTCCGAGCTGACCAGTCCCGAGTGGCTGTCCAACACCTGTTCGAGAAGGGTGGTGCCGGAGCGCGGAAAGCTGCACAACGCCGCCACCCTGGCCGGAGCGAGGCTGCGGCCCTGCTCCGCCCAGCGCTGGAAATGCGCGGGGGTTAGGGAATCCGCCAGCCGTGTGAGCAATCCCAGCACCACGTCGGCCTCGCGTTTCACCGGACCCTCGCGCTCCATCATTATTGCTTTGCAACGTAGCATCGCCGTCATGGCGCCCGCATAGTCTCCCAGGCGGTCCGCAGCCTGAGCCAACTCCGCCCAGGCCTGCGCCCGGGTGGCAGGCTCGGCTTCGGCATTGTCCGCCAAGGCGCGCAGCAGCGTGTCCGCGTCCGCCTCCCGTTTCAATCGGCGCAGCAGTCGCGCTTTGAGCAGCACCGCCTCGTCATAGTCCGGCTCCGTGCGCAGACAGTCCTCGACCAACGCCAGCGCCTCGTTCAATCGATGACGCCGGTCGTAAAGCAGCGCCAGTTCGAGGTAGGCGTCGGGAATTTCCCGGGTCAGGGAGAGCACGCGCTGGAAGCATTCCATCGCCTTTTGGGGGCGGAAAATCATCCGGTAACTCTGCCCGGCAAAATGGATTACCTCGGGCCGCTTTCCGGCCAGATCCATGAGTTTGGCGAGCATCACCTCGGCGCGCCGCATCTCAAATCTTGCCCCCAGCGCCCGGCTGCCATCGATAAGGGCCACGAGGTTTTGCGGGTGCTTCCGCGCCGCCTCCTCGAACAATTGCAGCGCGTCGTCAAACCGGTTCAGTTGCCAGAGCGCGCGCGCCTTCTGCAACTCGGGCAAGTCCGCGCCCAGCCCGGCGATTTGTTGCTGGCTGGCAGCCGGTTTTCCCGCGCCGGTCTTCTTGGAGCGACTTTTCTTGCCCACGCCAAGCTATTAGCTTTCCGGCCGGTGGAAGTAGAGAACTTTCTCTTTGACACCGCGCGGGGCAAGCGTTGCTATCTCGGCAACCTTTCCCGCGCCCGCTGGTGTGGCGCGCTGGTTTTGTCAAACATCGTTATGAAGAGATCCATCGCCCTCCTGGCTGTCCTCAGCCTCTCCCTGGCCGCGCCGTCCGTGCGCGCCGGCATGCGCATCCCGGACGAAAACCGCGTCGGCGGTTTCGCCATCGGCGCGCAAGCTTATACCTTCAACCGCTTTTCCTTGTTCGAGGCCATCGAGAAGACCGAGGCCGCCGGCGGCAAAGTCATCGAATTTTTCCCCGGCCAAAAACTGAGCGTCGAGGAGCCGAACGTGAAGTGGGACCACAACGCTTCCGATGAAGTGATCCAAAAGGTGAAGGCCAAGCTGGCGAAGCACCACATGATCGGCGTGAACTACGGCGTCGTCGGCATTCCGAAGGACGAGACCGAGGCACGCAAGATTTTTGAGTTCGCCAAGAAGATGAACCTTTACGGCATCACGACGGAGTCGGTGGACGCCATCGACACCATCGAGAAACTGGTGAAGGAATATGACATCAAGGTCGGTTTCCATGACCATCCCAAGCAGGCGAAGAACCCGAATTACAAGATGTGGGACCCGAACTACATCCTCTCGGTGGTGAAGGACCGCGACAAGCGCATCGGCTCCTGCGCCGACACCGGCCACTGGCTCACGTCCAATGTGGACCCCATCAAGGCTTTGCGCATTCTGAAGGGCCGCATCATCAGCAGCCACCTGAAGGACCGCGACACCTGGGGCGAGAAGCATATTGATGTGCAGTATGGCGCGGGTGTCGGCAAGATTGCCGAGATTCTGGACGAGCTGAAGCGGCAAGGCTTCGACGGCAACATCTCCGTCGAGTACGAGTATAACTGGGACAAGTCCGTGACCGACGTGGCGGGATGCATCGGCTTCGTCCGCGGCTACACCGCCAAGAAGCACTGAGCGCGGAGACGGCGTCCATTATTTTGCGAAGGGCGGCGATGAGCCGCCCTTTTTATTTTCGTTGCAGCCTTAATCGACCTTAATTCACCACATTTCGGTCTTCGTCCGGGTCCGGTTGCCCGGCCGGCCGGCATATCCGATTCGGATTTTGGCATTCTCTTGTCATCCAGATTTCGGATTTCGACATTCGCCCGTATGGTTTGATCGACCTTGATTGGTTTCGGCGAGGCGCCGTAGCCGACTCCCGGCATCCAAGCGCCGTGTAAAGACCCTTGAATCACCTTGAATCCCTTTGTTTTCCGGGTTGATTCGGGCCACCACCGCCACGTCGACCCCAGCGGGCAGGTCGTCGGATTTCCCCCGAACCGGCGGCATTGGAAGGCTTGATTTGGTTTGATCCACTTGGATCGACCGTTGTGGGCGGGGGTGTTGGACGAAAAAGATTGAACAGGAGGACGTTGAAAAAACAGAGACAAAGACCGCTCCCCTCGACCCCTCCATTCCCTCTGCTTCCTCCCGTAACTCGGTGATGGTATGGTCGGGCGCCGGAATGCCGTCCGTGAGATGGCGGTGCGCTGGATGGCGAACTGCAATGACCCTTGAATCACCTTGATTTTCAATGATCACGCCCTTTCCCCTCGGCGTCTCGATGTCCCCACAACATGGCCGTATGGCTTGATCGACCTTGATTAGCCGCCGTTGCGCCGCCGGGAAGCGGACACAGGTCCGGGATATCGCACTCACAATCATGGCTTGATTCACCTTGAATCATCTGCTTTTCCGGGCTTTTTCCTCGTTTCACCAGCACGCCACGGTTTAACCGGCATCAGGTCCGGGAAAATCCCCAAGGCACGCTCCCGCGAGTAGAAAGCTTTGTTACACGACAGGATATTGGTGTTCCTCCTCTCCGTAAGCACAATTACCAACACTCGGAGGAAATGTCCAGCGGTTTCAAGCAACCCGACGGGGCCGGGGCATCCAAAACCATTTCTTTTTCGGGCGGCGCGCTTTCGCAGGCTGGCCCGCGATTATGAACGCCTGACCGCCACCCTGGCCGCATACCACTGGCTAGCCTTCGTGAGCCTCATGCTCAACTTCATCTTTCCAAAAAATTAAGTGCGGGCTGTAATCAGGCATACAAACCGAACCAAATATGATAAAGCACCACATGTTTACCATACTTGCCACCTTGTTTTTTTCACAGGCTGGAATTGCCCAATCCACCGGCACCTTTACCGACTCACGCGATGGGCAAACGTATAAAACGTTCAGCTTTAAGAACGCTTTGACTGGCACCACGGTTACCTGGATGGCCCAAAACCTGAACTACAAAGTGCAGGGGAGCTACGCTTATGATGACAAAGAGAGCAATCGAAAGGAGCTCGGCTTGCTTTACACCTGGGAAGCAGCGGAAAAAGCCTGCCCCAAAGGCTGGCATTTAGCAACGGATGGCGAATGGTCCATGCTGGTGACTCAATTCGGTGGAACCGACAAGGCCGGCGAAGCCCTGAAAAGCGTCAGTGGCTGGATAGAAAACGGCAACGGCACTAACAGCAGCGGATTTAACGGGCTTCCGGCAGGTATTCGCAGAAATAATGGTTATGACGTCCTGGGTGTTATGGGTTTCTGGTGGACATCCACACCCTCGGGTGAGGAGGGTAAAGCCTGGGGATGGAACTTCAGTTACGGTGGCCCCGGGGAAAAACCACTTAAAACAAAAGCGTTCCGTTTCGATAGCTCTGTTTCTCACGCAAAATCTGTTCGGTGCGTCCGGGATTGATTATTTGATTTATCATGCCGCAGTGGACCCGCCCGGGCATTTGTTGGCGTTGAAAGTGACTCCGGCCAGCAAACAGGATCGCGCGCAGGTGACCGACTTGTCCAAGGCGTGCAAGAGGCCGCCGGTCAAAGCGTGCAAGTCATCTTCGTCGACCAAGGTTACACGGGCGCCAATCCGGTCCAGGCCACCGCCGAGCATGGAATTGAATTGGAAGTCGTTAAACATCATGAGGCCAAAAGGGGCTTTGTCCTCCTGCCGCGTCGCTGGATCGTTGAGCGATCCTTCGCCTGGGCGGCGCGCTTTCGCAGCATAATTGACGCACAGGCAACGCTTGGAAACCACGCTGTTGACGATGGTGCTTCCGGATTGGACCAATCCATTATCGAGGGTCAAAACAAGCATTTGCTCCCCGCCGAATTCCGCAGTATGTACCTTTCGTGAGTTGCGCGATTCCAAACGTGAGCGATGCCAGCCTTGTCGCCACTGGATGTTTTTTGCCCAGGTTGATTGATTGACCCGGGTCGCGTAACTTTCCCTCCCGATGACCGAACCAGCCATCACTCCCGAGCTTGTCCAAAAGCACAACCTCACCCCGGACGAATACGCCCGGCTCAAAGAAATTCTGGGCCGCGAGCCCTCCTACACCGAATTGGGCATCTTTTCGGTGATGTGGAGCGAGCACTGCTCGTACAAGAACACCCGGCCGCTGCTGAAAACTTTCCCCACCAAATCGCCCAAGATTCTCGTTGGCGCGGGCGAGGAGAACGCGGGCATCATTGACATCGGGGACAACATCGCCATCGCTTTCAAGATCGAGTCGCACAATCACCCGAGCGCCGTGGAGCCGTTCCAAGGCGCCGCGACCGGCGTGGGCGGCATCATCCGGGACATCTTCACGATGGGCGCCCGGCCCGTTGCGGCGCTGAATTCACTCCGCTTCGGCGAGCTTTCCAATCCCGATGTGCGCCGTTTATTCAGCGGGGTGGTCAGCGGCATTGCCCATTACGGCAACTGCTTTGGCATTCCGACCATCGCGGGCGAGGTCTATTTCGACAAGTCGTACGAGGGCAACCCGCTGGTCAACGCCTTCTGCATGGGGGTGTTGCGGCACGAGCAGATCGCGCGCGGCGCGGCCAAGGGGGTCGGCAACCCGGTCTTTTATGTGGGGCCGGCGACTGGCCGGGATGGCCTGGCGGGCGCGGCCTTCGCGTCGCAAGATTTGAGCGAGGAGTCGGCCCAACAACAGCGCGGCGCGGTGCAAGTGGGCGATCCGTTCATGGAGAAGCTCGTGTGCGAGGCGTGCCTGGAACTGCTCGCGACCGGCGCGGTGGCGGGCATTCAGGACATGGGCGCGGCGGGCCTGACTTGCTCGACCTGCGAGACCGCCGCCCGCGCGGGCACGGGCATCGAGATCGAGCTGGACAAGGTGCCGCAACGCGCGCCGAACATGAGCAGCTACGAGATCATGCTCAGCGAGTCGCAGGAGCGCATGCTCATCATCGTCAAGGCGGGGCGCGAGGACGAGGTGAAGCGCATTTTTGACAAATGGGATTTGCCCTGGGCCGAGATCGGTTTCGTGACCGACACGGGTCGCATGGTGGTCAAACATCACGGAAAGGTCGTCGCGGACATTGTGGCCAAGAAGCTCGCCGACGAGGCTCCGGTGTACCATCGCGAGTCGTGCGAGCCGGAATATTTCAAAACCGTTCGCGCGTTCACGCTCGCGGGCATTCCCGACACCACCGATCCCGCCGGCAATTTGAAGTTCCTGCTGGGCTGGCCCACCATCGCCTCCAAGAACTGGGTTTATCGCCAGTATGACCACACCGTCCGCGGTGGCTCGGTGATTGTGCCTGGCAGCGACGCGGCGGTGATCCGCATCAAAACCGATTCCCTGCCCATCCTGCCCGGCGAGGCGACCGATGGCACGACGAAGACCGCGCCGGTCGCGGAGAAACTGGTGGCGATGACCGTGGATTGCAACGGCGGTTACGTCTATCTCGATCCCTACGAGGGCGGCAAGGCGACAGTCACCGAGGCCGCGCGCAATCTCGTCTGCTCCGGCGCGACGCCCATTGGCGCGACCGACAACTTGAATTTCGGCAACCCGCACAAGCCGGAATTGTTTTATCAGCTCAAGGAGTCGGTGCGCGGCCTTGCCGAGGCTTGCCGCGCGTTCAACACTCCCATCACCGGAGGCAATTGCTCGCTCTACAACCAGAACCCCCAAGGCCCCATTGATCCCACGCCGACGGTGGCGATGGTCGGCATTATAGAGAAGCCGGAGCACATCACCACCCAATGGTTCAAGGACGAGGGCGACGCGATTATTCTGCTGGGCAATCCGGTGGACACTGCGGACCCGTTGCAGGGCCTGGGCGGGAGTGCTTATCTTCAAGTGGCGCACGGCCAAAAGAACGGCCTGCCACCGCGTTGCAATCTGGAGCAGGCGAAGACGCTGCACGAGGGAGTGCGGGCGCTCATTTACGGCGGCTGCGTGAAGAGCGCGCACGATTGCAGCGAGGGTGGCCTCGCGGTTTGCCTCGCGGAAAGCTGCATCAGCCAATTGCAGGGACGCGAGACACCACGCCTCATCGGCGCCACGATTGACCTCACCGGTGTTACCGGCGCCCGCCTCGACGCGCTTCTCTTCGGCGAGACGCAGAGCCGCGTGGTCATTAGCACCAGCGCGGTAAACTCCGGCAAACTGCTCGCGCAGGCCAAAATTCTCGGTGTTCCCGCGCTGTTGATTGGCAAGGTGGGCGGCAATCAACTTCAGGTGAAAACTGCGACTGGCGAGTTCAGCGCGCCTCTCAGCGATCTGCACGATCCTTGGTGGAACTCCATCGCCCGCGCGATGAGTTGACCGTCAAATCACGGAGTTGCTGAACAGCGCCGGCGCGCAATCCGGTTTTTCCGCCATTGCCACCACGCCGCCGCGAGGAGCAAACCCAGGGCGGCACCCGAGGTGTCAAAGAGCACGTCCGTGAACAATCCATCCCGCGTGGGCACGAAGGATTGGTGAAACTCGTCTGAAAAGGCGTAGAGCGCGGCCAGAAGCGCGCACGAGACGAACTCGTCGCCGCGCCAACGGAAATCACCCATGTCTCCATTGTTCCAGCGGGCGCGCCGGATTAACAGGGCCAGCACGGCATACTCGGAAATGTGCCCCGTTTTGCGCACCACGGCTTGCACGCGACGAATGGTCTCCTCCGTGACCGCCGGATTAAACCAGCGAAGAAGGGGACCGATGATTCTCGAGGTGTGGCGGGCGGCGAGCAGATCCGTGGAGCCAGCAAAAATAAAGGCCATCCAGAGGAAGACTGGACCGCCACGTTTCCACCACCAGGAGGAGAGACTGGACACGGCGCGATGAAAGCGAGCGGGCTTGGCCCCTGCCAAGCAAATAAAAATAAAACGGGCCTCAACCAGGCGGCGTTCCCGCCGAGTCCATCCGCGCCACAAGTTTGTCGAGCGTCACGGTTCCCGCCACTTGCGCGGTGACGTCCTCGATTCGCCCGAACTCGCGCTCCAGTTGGTCGCGATCCGGCCCCGCCCGCGTTTCCAAATCAACGCCATGACCGCTGCGCAACGCCTCGAGCACATCCTTCGCGCTGATGGACTCCAATGGGCGCGCCGGCGCGTAGCCGGTCGCCTCGCCCGCGACTTCCACCAGCAATCGCGCGTTGGTGAGGACGCTGGCGAGCTTCGCAATAAACCGCGTCGGCGCTCCAATCGTCCCGGACAGCGCGTCCACTGTCGGCGCGGGCCGGCCAGCCAGGAACTCGCGCGCCACCTCGGTCATCACCCGCAACGCCACGAACTCGCGGCCCCGCTGGCTGATTTGGTCCGCCTGCCTCTGCTGCAAGTAGGCGCGGCGATTTTGAAAGGCATAGGCCACCTGCGCGCCGAGCAGCAGGATCAGCCAGGAGAAATACATGCCGATTAGAAAAATCGGCAGGATGCCGAGGCTGCCGTAAATCTTGCTGTAGGAGACGACGCGAGAGAGATAAATGACGTTAAACAGGTTGTTAAATTGCCAAAGACAACCGCCCACCACGCCTCCCGCCAGCGCCGCGCGCCATTGCACGCGAGTATTCGGCATCAACTGGTAAAAGACCGTGAAGGCCCCGCTCAGCAGGACAAAAGGCAGCAGGGCGAACAGGAAGGAGCCAATCCACGGCAGCGCCTCCAGTTGTTGTTTGATCGCGGTGAATTGCGGGCCGCTGGTCAATCCGATGGCCAGCAAAAGCACGAGCGGCCCCAGCGAAATCACCGCCCAATAGTGGACGACGCGGTTGAACCAGCTTCGCCCGCGCTCGACGCCCCAAATGTCATTGAAGGTGGTCTCGATGGTGCTGAGCAGCGAGATGCCGACAAAGATCAACGCCAGTGTGCCCGTGACGCCCAGCGTGCCGGAGCGGATATTCGCGATGTAGTGCGTGATGTTCCGCACCAGTTCCTTCCTTCCGTCCGTGCCCCCCGCGCCCTCGGCGGTGGAGACCAAATCCAGTTGCGGCGCCACCCGCGCCACGAGGCCCTCGATGAGATCGTGAACCGGCCGCTCGCCTTGCTTGCGGATAAAAGAGGTGTACACGCTCACCACCACGGCGAGCAACGGAATCAATGCCAGCAAGGTGGTGTAGGCCAGCGCCGAGGCGCGAACGGGGCAACGATTGCGGGTGAAACTCCGGGCGACCAGGGCGCAAAAGTGAATGAACTTCTGCCAGGAGGAGAATTTG
>CAZMLP010000840.1:0-6441 GCA_964566745.1 uncultured Verrucomicrobiota bacterium
TGCCATTGCGGAAATCGAGGAAGACAGCACGGACATCGTTATCCCCCCGAACGAGTTTCAGACGGACACTTTTCGTTCCGGCGGCAAGGGCGGCCAAAACGTCAACAAGGTGGAAACGGCCGTCCGCATCACTCACATTCCCACGGGCCTCGTCGTGGCCTCGCAGACGCAGCGGTCGCAACATCAAAACCGCGCCACCGCCATGAAGTTGTTGCTCTCGAAAATCTTCGCCATGCGGCAGGACGCCGCGAAGCAGGAGATGGAGCGCTTTTACGGCGAGAAAGGCAGTGTCTCCTGGGGCAACCAGATTCGCAGCTACGTCTTCCAGCCCTATCGCATGGTGAAAGACCTCCGCACGGGAGTGGAAACCAGTGACGTTCAAGGTGTGATGGATGGCGAACTCGACCCGTTCGTGAACGGCTGGCTGCGGGCGGGCTGTCCCCTCAAGCGCATGGCCGGTGTGAAGGACGAGGAGGAATGAGCGCCGCCGGGAACATTCTCGACACCATTGTCGGGCACAAGCGAGCCGAAGTGGCCCGCCTGCCGGAGCAGGCGATTACCGTCGAATTGCTCCGCGACGCGATTCGGCAACACGGCCCGCGACGGGATTTTTTGGCGGCACTGCGCACGCCGAAAACCGGGCCGGTCACGCTCATCGCCGAGGTGAAGAAAGCCTCGCCTTCCAAGGGAATCATCTGCCCGAATTTCGATCCGGTGCGCATCGCGAAGGATTACGAGCAAGGCGGCGCAAGTTGCCTGTCGGTGCTGACGGACGAGCGTTTCTTTCAAGGGTCGCTCGATTACTTGCGGCAAATCCGCGCCGCGGTCAGCCTGCCACTCCTGCGCAAAGATTTTATCATCGACGAGCGCCAAATTCTGGAGGCCATCGAAGGCGGCGCGGATGCCATCTTGCTGATTGTCGCCATCCTCACAGACTCTGAGTTGCGAAAGTTCCACGACTTGGCCACCCAGGCGGGTCTTGCCGTGCTTGTCGAAGTGCACGACGAGGCCGAGTTGGACCGCGCATTGGCGATTAACGCCAGGCTCATTGGCGTGAACAACCGCGACCTCAAAACCTTCCAGGTCGATTTGGCCGCCACTGAACGGCTCGCGGCTAAGTTAGCCGGGGCGAAGTCGGAAACTGACCGTCTGCTCGTCGCTGAAAGCGGCATCCGCTCTGCCGCCGATGTCACACGCCTGGCGCGATGCGGCGCGGGCGCGATCCTTGTGGGGGAATCGCTGGTCAAGGAGAGCCAGATTCCCGCGAAGGTCAGGGAACTGCTCGCTGGTTGAATCCGAAAACTGGAGTTCCTTTCCGAGTTTGAGAGGCGCAATCCTTCTTAACTCCCCCTTGCCGCACTCCTCATTTCGCAAACGATTCCAGGTAATCGAGTCGCAAACTGGCGCAGAAAGCCAGATTCGAAATCTTTCCTCAAAAAATCAGTTGGGAATGGTATCAAGGCGGGGAAATCACCTTGGCGAAACGCTTTGCCAGAGCGCTTTGATTCGCACCCCATGCTTCTCTCACGACCGTTCGCAAAAGGCGCCAAAAAACTTTCAATATCTTCACGCCGCCAACCCCCGTTTTCTAACGGGCTGTTAACACCAGGCACACCGCGCTATGCAATAAATCCCCGCGCCGCAAAGGCCGTCAAAGCCAGACCGATGGATACGGCAGGTTGCAGCGCGTGGTGTTCCCCGCGCGGCAATCGCCTCATTCCTAAAAGTCAGGTGGAGGTGTAGGTGATTCACTTCCAACATACGGCCACATGACGCAAACACTCTTCCTCAGAAGACCAGCACGCCAAAGCCACGCCAGGCATGGCAAATCCCCTGATTTTATTGGGTTTTCTTGGGACTTTGGGGGTCTTTGAAGTGGTGCACCCGCCAGGAGTTGAACTTGGAACCTTCTGATCCGTAGTCAGACTAAATGGCACAAAACACGTTTGTTATCCGGTATTTACAAAACTTAATTCCGGTTGATGCAAGTAACGATTCAGTTTTACAATACGCCCCAATCGTTAATTGAGAGGGTAATACGGAAGGATCTCCGAGAAGGTGCACTTGCAGCGGCAATACTGCGGATTGCCCGGCGCGCTGTCGCCGTCGCGATCATCCACAATGCCATCCGTCCGGGGCAGGAACAAACCTAAATCCCGCAGTTGGAAGTGAGTATTCATTTTTGGCGCTTGCCGGTTTGAGCCAGGATGGGGATCGCCAGCGAGGCGGATTGCAACCGCGGCGCGGTTGCCCCCAGCCACGCGCAAACCCGCTCGTAACCGGCCCGCAATTGCCTCCACTTTCCGCTGGTGCTGACCTGCAGGGTCTTTTGCCGTCCGCTGTGCACCGAGCGCCGCGCCTCAGTGGAAAGATCATCGCCGGCAACGGCCGCAATGCGGGCTGTCCCAGCGCCAGAAACACTTTGCCGCACGGCGGCGCAAATCGCGGCCTGGCTGGCGCAAACCCACGGCATCCAGCGCGCGGCCGGCTCCTTGTATTCCTGGCTGGGAAAAGCTGGCGGGAGGCTGAAGGTGCCGCGTCCGGCGCACGCCGAGCAAAACCCGGCCGCCCAGGCCGGGTTTAAAGCGCACCTGGGGGAAAAACTGCAAGCCCTGCCACTGTCGGCCGGCCGGCCCGTCAAGGTCTGGGTGGCCGACGAGTGCCGGGTGGGCCTGCACACGTTTACCCGGCGCTGCCGGGGACTGCGGGGCCGGCGGGTGGTCGCGCCCAAACAGCAGCGCTACCAGTGGGAATATGTTTACGGCGTGGAAGTGCCCCAAGTCCCTGGCCACCGTCGCCGGGACCAAAGCCAATCAACTTGTCCAACAGTTCCATTTCCGTGTCGGTGAAGGCCGTCTCCAGCGGCTGCTCTGGGTCGATGCGGAAGGCCACGGTAAGCCAGAAGACTCGCCAGCTCAGGATGCAGAGGTCTCCCGAGCATGGATGACGCTTAACACCAGCGGCGCGTAGGCGGCTTGCTTGTCGGGGACTTCGATCTTGTGCCGTCCTTTGGCGGCGCTCGCGCGCATGACCTGGGCCACGGTCGTTTGACCGTCCCCGGCGAGCCGGTCCACGCAGGTCACCACCAAAAATTTGGCAAACAACTCGTAAATGTCGCTCTCCCGGTCGCCAATGTGCACACGTTCTCGGGCAGGTCGAGCGAGGCGGTGGCCTGGCGGAGGTTCTCCATCCTGGCGCTGACGACCGAGGGGATTACGCTGGGGCTGCTGGCCGCCAAGTTCTGGACGCGCAAACAGTTCAAAGGGAACAACGCGCTGAAGCGGAAGGTCAATCCGACGCGCATCCCCATCGACCAGAAGGAAAGCTTTCGCTGGCTGGAGTGCAGCCGCAAGCCCCGGATTCGATGCCGGCGCCGGCGCTTGGAGGGAACGGCAGGGTGGAGAGCAGGCCAATCCCCTCGTTGGTGGCCGAGCTCGGCCCCGTTGAAGCGTGATGGGAACGCAAACCCGCCGGAACGGGGAGCCGAAATGGCTACTCCATTCGCAATCGATGAATCCCTTGCATGATTTTCTGTGTGGCTTGCGCCTCCATCCCTTCGTAATAGGCCCGCACCACGACGTGCCGGTCCACTAATGCGATCTTTTCGCTGTGGATGAAACCGCTATTGAAGGCGGACGGCAGGTCGCTTGCCTTCGCCACGGGTTGAAGAAAACTGTCCTGAATTAACGGGTAGATGACCTTCTTTTCACCTGTCAAAAACAGCCAGCGGTTGGTGCTTGCGTTGATGCGGTTGGCATAGCGTGTCAAGGCTTCCGGCGTGTCGGAACGCGGATCAACCGTAATGGAAACCAGCAGCACGTCGTCCATGTCCGCCGTGAGCCGTTGCACTTCGGCCATGCGCTGGCTCAACACCTGGCACTGTGCTGAACATGCGCCAAAAAAGAAATTCACGACCACGATTTTCCCGTTCAATTCCTCGCGGCTGACAACCCGCCCGCTGCGCTCGGTGAGTTGAAACGCGGCGACTTGACGGTATTCGCGCAACGGCTCCGCCCGCCGCTTGCGAACGTTGGCGAGGATGATCACGGCCAGAATCGCGACGGCAGAGAAAACCACCGTTCCCAGGAAGATGCGCTCGTCGAGAGCCCGGCCGCGCTTCGGGGTGTCCCGAACCGAGCTGCGGGCGTGCTTGGCGGATTGGTTCATTGTTTTGCGCCCATTGCCCGCCTCATTTCCTCCACCAACTCCTCGGGCTTCCACTCGTTGCCGGCAAAAACCTTTTGCACCATGCCGCCAGCGTCCACGACCACCGTGCGGACGTTGTGGTTGAACAACGCCCTGTCGCGCCAAAACATCAGGCCGAATCCGCCACCCAGTTTGCGAATATCCTCGGTCGCCCCAGTGGCGAAGCTCCAGTGAGCAGGGTCGAATTGATAGCCCTCGGCGTATTTCGCCAGGCACGCGGGGGTGTCGAACTCCGGATCGAAGGATATGGAGATCAGGTGCCAATTCGTTCCGGTGTTGCTGGCGGCCAGTTGCCGTTGGGCGGCCGCCAGGTTGCCATTCATGCGCGGGCAATAGACCGGGAACGGACAGCGCGTAAAGATGAACGTGAAGGCGAGCGCGCGGCCTTTAAAGTCGCTCAGGCGGATGGATTGGCCGAGTTGATTTGTCAGCACGCAATCGGGCAGCGGCGCGCCGGACTCGAGTTCTTCCATGAGCGTCGCGGGCGCGCCGGGCGCGGAACTCACGGTGGTGAGGACGCTAGTGCCAATCCGTTTCACGCGGTCAATCCAGCCGTCGTCGGATGTCACCACCATGCGGAAGGTGAGGGCGTCGCCGGGGTGCAGGCCCGCCAGTTCATTTGTGTCCTTCACGTCGAGGGCCATGGTCATGGCTTCCATGTATCCGGGAATGTCTTCGTGCGCGATGAGCGCCTGCGAGCCGCCTTTGCGGATTTCGCGGAGGACGCCTTTGACCTCGTAGGTCTTGGCAGTGGCAGGAAGCTTCGAGTCACGATGATTGGAAACGGGCGCCAAGCGCCCGGAGCCGGCAACCGCCCCCGCGACTATCGCTCCCAGAACGCACCAAACAACGGCCAACATTTTCACTCGGAGACTCTCGCGCATGGCAATTCGATTGGCTGGTCATTTTTGACCCTGAATTATTCCGCCAGCAAGGCATCCCAGCGATAGCCAAGTATCCATCCCGCGAGCAACTGCATGTCAGCCGGAGGCACCTTTCCTTTGAACGGCACCATCGGAACCGGCCCCCATTTGCCGCCGCCCCCGTTTTCCATTTGAGCGATCAGCTTGGCCGCGGCATCCGGATCGTTTCGGTACTTTGCCGCCACGTCTCGATAGGCGGGCCCGATGAGCTTGGTATCCGGATTGTGACAGGTGAAGCAGGTGTGTTTCATTGCAAGATTCTGGATAACTTTCACATTTGTTGAGAGCAGCCGCGCCGCGAGCAGTTGCCACGCCCCGTCGCGACGCACGGGGACGCCGAAGATGTTCAGCGGCCCGGCTGGCACATCTCGCCCGGCCACGGGCTTGCCTACGAGAATAGAGACTTCCGCGCCCTCCGGTGATTTCACTTTTGCCACGCCGTTGACGTCAAACTTCGCGAGGGTGAAAGTCACGTTGGTTAGCTGAACGTATCGACCCGCGAGCGAGGATGCATCCTTGAAGAATTCCGCGCCTCGCGGCTCGGACATGCCAAACGGTTTGTTCGTTCCTCCCACCGAAAGCGAGCCAGCTTTAACTTGCAGCACGGACCAGTTGAAAGGCCCGGGGCCGAATTTACCTGTCAGGGTGACATCGTTTCGCGGCACCAGTCCGGCACCGTCCGCCGTCGTCGTCAGCACCGGCACGCCCGTATCGCCGGGCGATTGGACAAAGGCTATGACCTGTCCATCGGGCAGCGTCGTTCGCGCGCTGACAATTCCATTGATGGTGAACTCGGTGGCGGTATCCGCCGCATTGCCACTCACGGGGTCAAGCTTCGCGAGCAGTTCCTTGATGGAAGCTTCCGCGCCAGCGCAACTTACGACGGCCAGGAGACAGAGAGCAAAACAAGCTTTTTTCATACTTCAAGCCGCACATTCTCTCATCGCGAGCCGCGCTTTGAAATGTGGCAAAACGCCGCAGCCTGCCGCCGGACAAAATCTGCTCGTGCGGCAAAATGCCGCACGTCAATTCGTGATCAATTGACGCATGATGGCCGGATGAAAAAGCTCATTTGCTCCACGTTTTCGATAATCTTGACTGGCCTTTGCGTGCTGGGTCTTTCGGCGCGGGCGGCATTGGTCGCACCGGCTGGCAACAACCTGGTGGTGTTCGACAGCGACCTGAACGTGTTTTGGACGCAGGATGCCAATTTGTTCCACACCCAGGCCAACAGCTATAACGGCGGGGCGGCAGCCTTTGTCACAGCGGTGATCAATGCCTCGGGCGGCACAATCAACGACACACCTAATAG
>CAZMLP010000841.1:0-3440 GCA_964566745.1 uncultured Verrucomicrobiota bacterium
CGACCCGCATCGCGAGTTTCCTGTTTGGCAACGCGGTGAGCGGGCGAAATTTCTCCTTCCTCGACGGAGTGAGCGGCGGCCATCACGAGATTTCCCATCACGAGAGCAAGGCCGACAAGCTCGAGCAGTACCACCGCATCAACCGGTGGCACGTCGAGCAATACGCCTATCTGCTCGAAAAACTGCGCTCGTATCGCGAGGGGAGCGGGACGTTGCTGGACAACTCGATGATTCTCCTCGGCGCCGGCATGCGCGATGGCAACAGCCACAACCCGCATAATTTGCCATTGGTGCTCGCGGGTCGCGCGGGTGGCACGCTGGCCACGGGCCGGCATTTGATCTATCCGAGGAACTCGCCGCTCAGCAGTCTGTATGTCGGCATGCTCAATCGCATGGGCACGCCGGTGCAGAAGTTCGCCGATGGTTTCGGCGAATTGCCTGGCCTCGCCGACGCGGCCTTCCAAGGCGAGAAGACGGCGTAGATCCCCGAACGCCGCTATTGCACCACGAGCCGGTAGAAGTGCTGCGTGCCCGGAGCCACGGACTCGGAGAAAGTTAGCGTGTCGCCGGTGCCCGTCAGCGCGTCACCCACGTTAATCCACGCGCCAGCCAAGTCGGCGGTGGTCTGCACTTGATAGGCCAAGCCCGCTGTGCCCGTCCAGGACAGGGTAATAATACCCGAGTTCACCGCTAATCCAGAGAAAGCGGGCGGGGACGCTTGCGGCACGAGCTGGACACTCACGTCATCCAGGCCGAACGCGTTGTCGTCGTTGCGAAAGGTGAATTTGAGCACCGTGCGGGCTGTGCTGGCCGTGACGTTGTACACCATGTTGGTCCAGTCAATTTGATCCAGGCTGACGCCGTCAAAGAGCGGCTGGCCATCCCACACCGCGTGAAACTGGTTCACGCCGCCGCCCACAGGGTTGGCGAACCAGAACGAAACCGTGTACGTTCCGCCGGGCACGGTGGAAAGGGTCTGGGCCAATGTCCCGAGAGAGTTGGCCTGGCCGAGGAAGGCCCCGTAAATTCCCGAATGGACGAACATGGCATCCGGCACGCCGTCCAGCGTCTGGCCGTAAAGCAAATCTGTGTCGATCGAGTCGGCGAAATTCGAGCTGGATTTGACGTTGGCCGTCCAGTTGGTGAAGTCCCCGGTCTCGAAGCCGGCGTTGCCGGGAAAAAAGTCAAACTCCCGGCTTTGCGCCACGCCGGAGGTTCGATTGGTGAACCAGAGAGTGGTGATGTAGTTGCCCAAGGAAAGGTTGGTGGCCGCGGTGTTCAGCGAAATGGTTATCGTGGCATTTCCTCCGGGTGGCAAGGTGCCACCGCTGGCGGGTGTCACTGTCAGCCAGGCGGGTGCCGCGCTCAGGGACCACGCCACCGGGGCGATCCCGCCATTGGCCACCGTGTAAACCTGCCGCGTGGTGCTAAACGGGCCGCCGACCTTCCCGGTGGCGGTGAATCCGAATGGCGGTGAGAGGAGCAACGGATCGATGGGCGGGGACAGCAGGGCGTTGATCAGGTTGGTCCCGTTGGGGGTGCCCCATCCCGTGCACAGGTCGTAGCCAGGCACGGCCGAGTAGAGATTGGGACTGTCCTGACTGAAGTTGTTGCCGGTCGTGATGTCGTGAAAGCACTGGGAGTAAAGCGGGCTTTTGCCAATCGCGTAGAGGGCCGGGTTGAGGAAGCCCACCGGTGGAAGCCCGGCGGCCGCGCCCTGCTCGTTGACGAGCGCGGTAAACGCGGCCCAGAGCGGCGCCGCGACACTCGTGCCGCCCACCGCGAAGCTCCGGCCGCGGTCCGCGAGCACCCACACGTTGTCCCCGATCATTGCCACGTCCGGCGTGTTCCGCATCGTGGAAGAGCCGCCGTTGGCGGACATGTCAATCCCCTGTTGCCACTCGGGAATGGGAAAGTAGCTGCTGGCCCCGCCGCTGCTGCCGTCCCATGTCGTCTCGGACACCCAAGCCCGCGCGCTGCTGGTTGTCACGGTGGTGCCGCCCACTTGGGTGAGAAGCGGTGTGTCAGAAACGGTGGGCACCATGGCCCCGAAGGCGCCGGAATCCCCGCTGGCCATGAAGAACGACTGGCCCTGCGCGGCGTATTCCTGAAAAATCTGTTGCGAGAGGGCGTCGATGTCAAAATTGCCCCAGGAGCAACTGATTTGCCTGGCGCGATTGTCGGTGGCAATGCGGTTGAACAAATTGTCGGTGGCGACGGTGTTCACGTTGTTGGCCGTCTCATACACCAGGATTTTGGCGAGGCCGGGCGCCATGGCGTTCACCACCTCAATGTCCAGCGCCACCTCCTCATTGTCGCTTCCCGGCGCGCGGCTGTCGGGCACGCCGTTGTATCCGTTGACCAAAACGTTCTCCAGCGGCACGGTGGCAATGCCAGACTGCTTCACATAATTGGTGATGTCGCTTAAGTAATAGCCGCCGAACTGCACCAGCGCGACCATTTGACCAGCGCCGGTCAGGGTCGTGCCGGGCACATAGATCTTGCGAAAATCATTCCCCCAATAAGAGCCGGCCGGCCCTGAGCCGTTGCGCGGAAGCGCCTTGGCGCCATCTACCGGATCGACCGGGCGAAACATCGGCTTGGGCACTTTATAATTATCCAGCCCGCTTACCCGCAGAATGGGCGTCCCGGCGGCGACGGATGGCTCTGTGTCTGGCGCGAAGAACTGCCGCGCCTCCTCGGGGTGCTGGTAGAGCCGGAGCCGGACCCCGAAGGCGCGCTCGATGTCCCCCACCGCGCCGGTGACCGTCACCAGCATGCGGTTGGGGTGCCGCTCGGAGATCACCATCCCGTTCGTGCGGGCAAAGGCGACGGTGGCCTCGTATTCCTTCTCCGTCGGGCCGAACTGTTCCGTGAATTCCTCCGGGGTGAGAAATTTGCGGAAACGGGGATGCGCCGGATCGTAAAGGTCGCGCAACAGGTTGGTGAGTGCCCCTCGATTTCGCAGTGGCAGGCCGAGCGCCAAGGACAACTGGTTGGTCGCGGGCAGGCGGTCTTGCGGCTGGAGGCGGGCCACTGTCGCCGGAACGTGGCGGGATAACACCTTCCGCGCCGGCGCGCCGTGGCTGCTCAACGAAAGCAGCGTGGCGATGCCCGCCAGCAACGCGGCGCGATAAAACGGCATGAGAAACGAGCTTAGCATAACGAAAGCCAACCGGCCAGTCGCGCCAGATGTGCGGTGAAATGGAACAGTTTTTCGGACCGCCCGTCCATTTGCCGGCGCCAGGACCTTGCTCTCGGGAACCGGCGGACTTTGACGGAAAATTGCTCCGAACACACGAGTTGCCTCAAGAGAAAAGGATACCGGGGATAAACCCGGTCAGGGAATCGTTGCCTCACGATGGAGGATACCGAGCGCAGTGAAGAATGCCTGGAGCTTTTGCTCAATATTTTTCTTGAGGAGCACCGGGTTGAGAGTC
>CAZMLP010000842.1:0-3377 GCA_964566745.1 uncultured Verrucomicrobiota bacterium
TCCAAAGCCTCCGGGCGCGCTGGTTCCATGGTCGCGGCCACTGCCGGCCCGCCAATCACCGCCGCCCGCTTTGCCCGAACCGGCTAGTCATTCATCCCGCGCGCTAAGAAAACACCCCTTCTTTGACGGGCTGTTAGGGCCGGGTTGCCGTTGTCCATGACCACGGTGGTGAAGGTGTTGGTGCTGGGACCTTGCGCCTCCGTGGGCGTCCAAGTAATGACACCGCTGGCGCTAATCGTCGCGTTTGTCGGACCTGCGGTCAGCTGGTAAGTCAATGTGTTGAGCGGGATGTCCACATCACTCGCGGCATTCGCCACCGTCAAGGTCTTCAACTCGTCAATCGTCACGTTCGGCTGCGCGGACAACGTCGGCGCGGCGTTCACTTCGTTCACGATCACGGTGAACGTGTTTGTCGCGCTCAACACCGGAGTGCCGTTATCGGTCACGACTGTGGTGAAGGTGTTGGTGCTCGGGCCTTCCGCCTCGGTCGGTGTCCACGTGATGATTCCCGTCGCGCTGATGGTCGCGTTGGCCGGAGCCGTGACCAGCGCGTACACCAGCGAGTTTACCGGAAGGTCCACATCCGTGGCGGTGTTGGTCACCGTTACCGTTTTCAACTCGTCAATAGCCACACTCACCTGCGCGGGCAAAACCGGCCCGCTGTTCACTTCCCGCACGGTCACGACGAAACTGTTGGTGACGCTGAACTGTTTCACGTTGAACGCCAGCGGACTGCTGTCGGTCACCACCACGATGACAGTGTTGGTCGAGGGACCCTGTGCCTCGGTGGGCGTCCACGAGATTGCGCCAGAAGCCGGGTCAATGGTCAGGCCATCCGGGTGCGCCAGCAGCGAGAAGGTCAGCGGATTTTTTGGCAAATCACCATCGGTGGCCGCGGCCGCGACGCCCACGAGCGGCTTCAATTCGTCGATGGCTTGGTTTGCGGGAATCACGAGGCTCGGAGGCGTGTTGATCTCCCGCACGAACACAATGAAGGAGTTGGTCGCGCTCAGGTGCTTTTCATTGAACGCATTGGGACTGTCGTCCGTGACCACCACCGTGACTTGATTGGTCGAGGGGCCTTGCGCCTCGGCGGGTGTCCAGGAAATCGCGCCGGTGGTCGCGTCGATGGTCATGCCGTCGGGCGCGGCCAGTAGCGAGAACGATAGCGGATTCTTGGGCAGATCATCATCCACCGCCGAGACCAGGACGTTGGCCAACGGCTCCAGTTCGTTGATCGTCACATCGGCCGGCACGGTCAAACGTGGAGGGGTGTTAATCTCGTGAATGATCAACGTGAAGCTGTTCGTGCGCGTAAAGGAACGGGTGCCCACTACATCCGTGACACTGGCGACAATGACATTTGTGCTGGGGCCGTCCGCCTCGGTGGTGGCCAGGGTGATCGTCGCATTGGTCGCGCTGGCCGTGTTGAACACAATTCCCGGCGGCCCCGAGATCAGTTTGAATTGGAGTGGCTTGAGCGGCTCGTCCGGGTCTTGGGCCGACATCGAGACGTTCAGCGTCCGGCCCTCGTCGATCTCTTGCGTTTCCGGCACGATCAGGTCCGGCGCCCAGCGGGACTGTTTGAAGGTGTAGTCGCTGGACTGTCCCGCCACCACCGCGCTGATCACCACCGTGTAAGTGCCGGGATCCCTTGTCAGCTCGTAATTCAAGCTCGCGCTGCGGGTGAAGCTCGAGCTGGGACGGGTCTCGCCCACCAGCTTCCCCTTGGGATCGTAAAGCCGTATCCACGGCGTGAAATTGGTGGCGGTCACCCGAAAGACGTTGCTGTCGCCGACCGTGCCAATGAAGGACCACATGTCGAGATCCCCGACGGTCAGATTGGCGATGTTCGTCACTCCATTGACCAGCGGGCCACCCTCGTCACCTGGAGAAACGAGGAAGCTCTCGGGCGCCTGGGCCAAATGTAGGTCATACGGCCCGGAAACCCCGGCCACCGTGCTGCTCACGACAGCCGCGTAAGTTCCGCTGTTCGTGGCCGAGGCGGTCAGCACCACATCACGGGTGAAACTGCTGGTGGAAGAGGCGTCATCCACGAGATTTCCGGCGGGATCATACAGACGGATGGAGGGTGCGAGATTGGTCGCGCCCATCCGCAACATCAGGCTGTCTCCGGCATTGGCATTGAACGTCCAGACATCCAAGTCACCCACGGTAATGGCTCCTTTTGTGTCCGCCCCGTTTTGCAAGAGGCCACCCTCGTCGCCCGGCCCGATCTCAAAGACGCCGGGGATTTTCACCAGACTCAAGGTGTAGTCTCCATTGTCGCCCGTGACAGTTCCGCTGGCTACCACGGTGTACTTCCCGTCGCCGGGCGCAACCACACTCACGGTCACATCGCGTGTAAAACTGCTCGATGACTTTGCCTCGCCGATCAAGGCGCCAGCGGGACCATACAACCGGATCCAGGGCGCCAGCGAGGTCGCGCCCATGCGCAAAATAATGCGGTTGCCCGCGCTGGCGGTGAAGGACCACATGTCCAAATCCCCCACAGTGAGATTTCCTGTGCTGTCCGTGCCATTTTTCAATTCCCCGCCCTGGTCGCCAGGTGAAACCACAAAGTCATCCGGGGCATGCGCCAGATGGAGATTGTACGAGCCAGTGTCCCCCGCGACCGTCCCGCTTGTGACGACTGTGTAGGTGCCGCTGTTCGTGGTGGTTCCGGTGAACACCACGTCTCGCGTGAAACCGCTCGGGGATTTCGCTTCTCCCGCCAGGACGCCCTTGGGATCGTAGAGACGGATCCAAGGCGCAAAGCTGTCCGCTCCCATCCGCAACATGATGCCGTCACCCGCCTGGCTGGTAAAACTCCAGACGTCGAGGTCGCCGAGGGAATTGGTGGCCGAGTTGTTCGCGCCGTTTTGCAGAACCCCGCCCTGGTCGTTCGGAGAAGTGATGAACGGCCCCGGAATTTGGGCGAGTTGAATGGTGTAATCCCCGGAATCGCCCGCCACCGTGCCGCTTGCCACCACCAAGTAGGTCCCCGCGTTCGTGGCGGTCGCCGTAAAGGTCACATCGCGCGTAAAGCTGCTCGCCGACTTCGCCTCCGCGACGAGGGCGCCCGTCGGGCCGTACATTCGCAACCACGGGGCGAACGATGGCGCGCCCATGCGCACCACCACCGTGTCGCCCGCGGCGGCGGTGAAGCCCCACAAATCAAGGTCACCGAGGGAAATCGTCGCCGCGTTGAACGCCCCGTTGGTCAGGGTTCCGCCCTCGTCCCCCGGCGAGACGACAAACGCGCCGGGCGTCTTGGCCAAATGAAGGTTATATGTTCCCGCGCCCCCCGCCACCGTGCTGCTGGCCACGACTGTGTAAACGCCCGCATTCGTCGCCGTCCCGGTGAAGACCACATC
>CAZMLP010000843.1:0-3296 GCA_964566745.1 uncultured Verrucomicrobiota bacterium
GGAGAGCCCCGGTGATTGTCGCGCCACCCATTTGTATGACAATGTTGTTCAAGCCAGGCCTCGCAATTGCCAGCCAGCCTTCCTCCAATTTTTCCCCCCGCGCCCCTCGCGCCAGTCGGTTGGGATTGGACCTATTAATTGCCGGTCTGGTCCCTTTCCTGTGGTCGGCG
Organism: uncultured Verrucomicrobiota bacterium; assembly: GCA_964566745.1. GTDB lineage: Bacteria > Verrucomicrobiota > Verrucomicrobiia > Limisphaerales > CAZMLP01 > CAZMLP01. The sequence continues at coordinate 171 of CAZMLP010000843.1, forward strand.
CGAGCCGACATTACGCCCGCGCCATCTCCCCATTTTCCGGCCCTTATCAACGAGGCGCCGGTCGCGCCCTCGGTTGTTGTCCCGGCAAAGGCCGCGCAGCCGCGCCTGACGGGCGACGGCTTTCAAGTGGATACCAGCCACCGCGAGGAGTCGCGCTTGTTTTTCAACGAGGTGTTTTTTTCCACGGAAAACGTGCCGATCCAATGGACCGGCGACTTTCTGACCGGCAATCCGGGCACGACCGCCGCCGACTTTAAAGAGGCGAACCGCACGCGCATGAATTTCCTCCGGGCCATGGCGGGCGTTCCCGCATGGATTGTTTATGACGACACGTTGAGCGCGAAATGCCAGCAAATGGCGCTCATGATCAGCGAGAACGGGGCCCTCAGCCATCATCCCCCGACGACCTGGCTTTTCTACACGGCGGATGGCGCGGAGGCGGCCGCTAACGGCAACTTGGCCCTCGGCTCTTATGGTTCCGAGGCGCTGTATAATTTGCTCCGGGATCCCGGGGCGGGCAATGAGGTGCTCGGCCATCGCCGTTGGATGCTCTATCCCCAAACGAAAATCATGGGCACGGGAGACGTTCCCCGCCAGAGCCAGTTCAATGCCGCCCATGTAAGCTGGGTTTTCGACGATAACTTTGGCGGGCCCCGCCCGACCGTGCGGGACGACTTTGTCGCCTGGCCCCCGAAGGGATTCGTGCCTTACCAATTGTTCTTTCCGCGCTGGTCCTTTGCCTATCCCAACGCGGATTTCTCGGCGGCGACAGTAACCATGTCCCGCGACGGATCACCCTTGCCAGTGAAGCAGGAAACGCCTGTCAACGGCTTCGGCGAGAACACGATCGTGTGGGTGCCGAACAATCTTGACGACAACGATTTTGACGCGACTTTCGGACCGGCGCCGGACCACGACACCACATATCATGTCACGGTTGGCAATGTGCGAATTGCCGGCGTCCCGCGCGCTTTCACTTACGATGTGATCGCATTCGATCCTGCTGTGCCGGGCGCGGACACCGCTTTGCCCACTGTGCAGAATGCGGGCAACTTGCAGGTGGGCAAGGGCAACACCATTGATTTTACTCGCATGCCGCAAGCAGAGGGCTACCGCTGGACCGTCAGCACCCTTGCACCCGCGAGCGAAATCGTGGGCGCGGAACAAGGCCTTGACGGACTTACCGCCGCCACGAGTCCGGGCTACAACGCGGTGGATACCCTGTTGGCGGCGACCGGCGCGGCCTCTTTTCATCTCGTGCAACCCGACTTCGGGGACCAAACGCTCCAGTTAACGGGACGCTATCTTCCCGGCTCCGATGGCCACATCACCTTCAATAGCCGGCTCGGCCTTGCGACCGACACCCAAATCGCCCGTGTTCAGGTGTCCACAGACGGCCTGACGTGGACTGACCTTTTCACCCAACCAGGCGCCAACGGACTAGGCGAAACCAAATTCCGCCCCGTCACTTTGAGCCTTGCCGCCTATGCAAACCAGCTCCTGCAGTTTCGCTTCGCGTACACCTTTGGGGGCGGCAACGCGTTCACCCAAGTGGACACGATTGCCGGCTGGCACGTTGACGACATTGCCTTCACGGGAACGCGCCGCATTGTCGCCACCGCCACCAGTGACATTCCCGCCAATGGAAGCATCAGTTACAACCCGCTGACGGTCGGGGATTACCTGTTTCAAATCATTCCCGAGCTTTATTCCCGGTACAACGTGCCTGGTCCGGCGAAAATCCTGACCGCAACTGCCGGATCCGTTCCCGCGCTGGCCGCTCACTTGGGCCACCCGTCACTGTCCGGCAACGGCGCCGTGCAATTCAGTGTCACTGGTGACACCACGTCCACCTACATCGTCGAAGTCTCCGGCAATCTCCATGATTGGACCACGCTGACAAACCTTCCCAGCGGCCCGGGCTCCTGGACAGTCCTCGACAAGATCGCGGGGAAAGCGAGCTTGTTTTACCGGGTGCGGGGACAATAGCCCGCCGGGCCATTCGCCACCTGCGGTTACTGCGCGCATCCGTTTTGCTCGACGGGCTGGCGCGGTTGCGCTCCAATGCCCGCATGAAACCCGCCCTTGCCTCGCTGATGGTCAGCGCGTTGCTCTTGACCAACTTTCATCTGCCCTCCCAAGCCGCCGAGGCCCCCAACACCATCCCGCTTTGGCCGGGCGAGGCCCCCGGGGAAAAAGGAGACATTGGCGAGGAGCATGACATTTCCAAACCGGGCGACGGACTGGTCGCGGGCAAGCCAGTAATCCGCCTCGGCAATGTGTCCAAGCCGACCATCACGATCTATCGCCCGCCTGCTGATCACAATTCTGGCGCGGCGGTGCTCGTGTGTCCCGGCGGGGCTTATCACATTCTTGCGATGGACTTGGAGGGAACCGAGGTGTGCCAATGGTTGAACACCATGGGTGTCACCGCCGCGCTCTTGAAATATCGCGTGCCGGAGCGCAAGGGTCTGGAGAAGCACACCGCCGCCTTGCAGGACGCGCAACGCGCCCTCGGCACGCTTCGTCAGAAGGCGCCGGACTTGGGCATCGACCCGCGCCGGATCGGAGTACTCGGCTTCTCCGCCGGCGGCCATTTGGCCACCACCTTGAGCAACACCTATGAGAAGCGCACCTATCCACGCGTGGATGACACCGATGATGTTCACTGCCGCCCGGATTTCACGATTTTGATTTACCCCGCTTATCTTACCTTGGAGAAGGAAGGCAACCGGCTCGCCCCGGAGATCAACGTAACCAACACCACACCGCCCACCTTTATCGCCATGACCGAGGACGATGACGTGCGCGTCGAAAACGCCCTTTTCTATTATCTGGCGCTGAAGAATGCCAAGGTGCCGGCGGAGATGCACCTTTACCCCAGCGGCGGGCACGGCTATGGCCTTCGCCCCTCCGAGCACCTTGTTGCCACCTGGCCGCGCCGCGTTGGCGAGTGGATGAGGAGTCGGGGTCTTTTGGAAAACAAACGCTAAGGTGACAGTGGGGGGAACTCGGGTAACTTCGATGGTGGACTGTGAACAGATTTCCGCCTTGGCGGCGCCAACCCGCGATTGATGGGGACGCGTGGCTGACGCGTCCGGGCAAGCCTGCAGTCTCAATAGATTT
>CAZMLP010000844.1:0-3358 GCA_964566745.1 uncultured Verrucomicrobiota bacterium
GACACGAGGTGGTAGCACCCGTTACCATCGTTTTATTTGTCACAACCAGGGCCACTTCTGCGAGTAGCCCTGACACCAGCTTAACGATGCGGCTGAAGACATTGGACGTGTCACAACCAGGGCCACTTCTGCGAGTAGCCCTGACACCGGCCAATGGGTAGCCTTGATTACCAACCACTTCAAGCGCCATTTTCCGGAACCCCACCTTTTTGCGCCGCTCTTTTTGCCGAAAACGTCGGGGTCCCGGAAGGGGGCAAATTCTAGGTCTGGAAATACCCCGCGTGCCATCACGATTGCCTTGGCGCGACGAGCGGAATCACTCCCCTGTCACGCGGCCGGGATCACCATCGCACCGGTCGCCAGTTCGGCGTGGTACACGCGGAATGGATCATCCCGCTCCACCCAGCGCTGCACGCAGAGCACCTGCGCCTCGATCAACCGTCCCCAATTGCCTGCCTCTCCGGCCAGTTGCGTATCCAGTTCTCGCGCAAACGCCTCAATTATCCGGGCAATCGCCGGCCCGGAGAGTTCCGGCTTCAAGATCACGCCACCAACCGGCGGCGAGGCAATGAAATCCTCCGGGGTCACTTCCCGACGGTTGACCAGGGATTGCAACAACCGGTCACAGCGGACGCGGAACGGTTCCTGCAAGTCGCAAACGAGGCTTTCGTAACTGGCTTGGTGGCTGTGCAACACGCCCAGGAACGGATTCAAGCCACGCAGGCGCAGCAGGGAGTTGATCCGGTGGAACAGCATTGAATAGAGGAAATCGAGCAGGCTGTTCCAGGGATCATAGCCTTCGCCGGGCGAGCGCCGATCACTGTGGAAGAATGCCGCCTCCGCTGTCCGGCCCTGACCGGCCAGGGTGCGGGTTACCCGGTCGTTCAAAGCCCGGAAGACGGCCCGCGCCGCCATGCCCTCGACCCCTCGCAGGGACTCGATTGTACCCGCCTCCGGCAAAAGCCGGATCGCGGCGGACACTTCCTCCCGCGCGGCGCGCAACTCCGCGTCATCCGTGGCACGCAGCCACGCCAGATGATTGACCAGTTTGCCCGACACCAAGGCGCGAGCCGCCGCCAGCCGGTGCGCGTCCGGGAGCGCGGCGTGTTTGGCCGCGTGGGCGGCGGCCAGCAAATAGTGGCTTTGGTCATGCCGCCAGAGGGTGTTCTGGAGCCGCCCGCCCGCCGTGCAAAAGCTGATGGGAATGCCACGCGTGGCGCACCGTTCCACCAGCCGGGCACTGACCCCGCCCGCGCCCAAGAGCATCAATTCCCGCACTCGCCGGAAAGGCATCCGGGCCAGGAGGCGGCCACCTTCCCGCACCACCACGGCGTCGTGGTCCACGCCCACCCAGGCGTGTGGATGCCGCAGGAACACTGTCTTTTCCAGCGCGCTTTCCTCCACCAACGCGGTGTCAAAACCGCCGCCGAAACGCAAACCGAGAAAGGAGAATCCAGCCGCGAACGGCGTGACGGCGGTCTTGGCTGACTTCAACGTCAGATTGAGTTGCCCCAACACCTCCTGCGCCGCCGCCAGCGCCCGCTGCGCCTCGGCCTCGTCCCGGCAAAGCACGAGAAAATCGTCCGCGTAGCGCACCAGTTGGAAACCGCGCCGTGTCATTTCCTCGTCGAATGGATCGAGGTAGAGATTGGCCAGCAGCGGCGAAAGCGGACTGCCTTGCAACAGGCCGCGCTCGCGAAAAACTGCCCGTCGATCCAGGCGCACCGGCGTGCGAACCAGGGCATGAAGCGCGGCCCGTGTGTGGCGATCGGCGCGAGGTAACACCGCGTCCAATAGCTGCTCCAAGGTGGGCCAATCCACCGAGTCGAAGAACGCCTCGATGTCCGACTCCAGCACGATGGCATAGCCATCTCGCCAGGCGGACTGGACGAGCGCGCGCGCAGTCTCGACCGAGTGGCCCAAACGATAGCCGTGGCTTTGCGGCTCGAAGAGCCGGTCCATCGCGGGCGCGAGCAGCCACTGCAAGGTCTGTTGCACCAGTCGGTCGCGCGCGGGAAACATGGTGATCAACCTATCCCCCGTGCCGGAAGTCTTTGCCACGCGGAAGCCCTTGGCGGTCTCCGGTTGCCATTGGCCTTTGCCAACGATCTCGGCCAACTCGCCCGCCGCCACCGCCGGATCGCCCAACTCCTCGTTAAACTCTTCCGTCAGATCACTACGCAGGCGCAAATCTGCCAGGGCCTCCGCGTACGAGTCCGGGCGCGCGAGCAGGGGATCAAAACAGGGACGGTCGAACACCAGGGAAAATCGCCCGGCTCCAGCGTGGAGCTTCCGGCCGGCGCCTAATTCCTCGCCGAGCAAAAGCCACGGTCGCAGGGTTTCCAACTGCCCGCGCAGGTAGAACGGCCCCGCGTTGCCATGCAAAAGCTGCGTGCCTTCCTTGCTCTTCGGCTCGTGCGGGTAGGCGGCATACTCCCAAAATTGCGGCAGAGTTTTGACCCCGGCCCATGCGATGGTCGCATCGGCGCTTGCCTTGAGGCGGACATCGAATAGCTTTTCCAGCCGGGCGAGCAACAATCTTCCAAAACCGGGGCCATCCAGCAACCAGGGGCGCTGCTTGTCCGCCGGGGTATATTGAAGGGGCGTGGTGAATTCGAGGCAAACCTCATCCGTGCTCGCGGGCCAGGCCGGCCCCTCGGATTGCAAGTCGGCAAGGGTGCGCCGCCGGGGCGGTCCGGCCGTTGCCACTTCAAAATTCCGGCCGGGATCAATGGCGCGCTCCACCTTGAGGTGTTTTTGCAATGCGGTCACCGTTGCCTCGGCGGTGGCGAGGTCACCGGTGGGTAGGATCAATTCCAGCTCGTAAATCCGGCCCTTTTGCACCCGTTCGGCGGGCCGCTCCCCTAGCCAGCGAAACCACCACGGCGCGGGCGATCTGTCAACGCGGCGCGGCACGACAAACATGAGCAGTCCGTGGAGAACCCAGAGCGGATGCTCGCGCGCGAAGACATTGCGGACGTTTCGCAAACGCAATGGCACCGTGTGCCAAGCCAAGTCGGCCACGGAAACCTCCACCGGGGATGCCATCTCGCAAACCTACCAACCGAATGCCTGCTCGCAAGGAGAATTCAGAGCGCGCCTCCGGCCAATAAAAGGAGTGTCAGGGCCACTTCCGCGAGCAGCCCTGTCTCTTCATCAAGAATCAAGACAAACTTTCTGAAGTCACAACCAGGGCCACTTCCGCGAGCAGCCCTGACCAAGGAGCAATACTGGCAACAGTTTGTTGGCCGGGTCACAACCAGGGCCCTTTCCCCGAGCAGCCCTGACAGATACCCGCAGCCCTTCAGAACTACGTTAATCCCGTCACAACCAGGGCCACTTCCGCGAGCAGCCCTGA
>CAZMLP010000845.1:0-3000 GCA_964566745.1 uncultured Verrucomicrobiota bacterium
CACGCGTGAAGAGTCGATCTTCGGGACTTTGGTCTGGTCGCCCGAAATGATGTAAATGGACCGCCCGTCCGGCGCGAGGACGATCGCGTGCGGACCATGCTCGCCACCGCCGTCGAGTTTGCGGAGAAGCTTCACCTCGTCGAATTGATCGTCCCCGTTCGTGTCACGCACGCGATACAAACCGCGCCCCTGAAACGACTCATTGGCCACCATCACATACAGGCTGTCGAACGCGTATAACAGGCCCTGGGCCTGGCCAATCGGCAAGTCGATCAACTCAATCTTCAAACCGTCGGCGGTCCCGAGCGGCGGTGTCGTGAGGCGGTAAAGTTTGCCATATTGGTCGGAGACAATGAGGCGTCCCTTCGGATCGACGCACATCGCCACCCACGAGCCTTGCTGGCCTTTCGGCACGGTGTACAGCAACTCGACTTTGAAATCCTTGGCCACCTTGAGCTGGTCCACTGGCGTGGCGGAACCGCCGATTGACGGTTGCGCCGTGGCGGGTAGAAAGCCGGGCAGAGCGGCGAGTTGGGCCATGAGCAGCAACCCGGCAACCCGGGCAAAAACAGTCCGTTTCCGAAGAACATTACGCGTTGGCATGGCCAAAGCATGACAATGCCACGCCAGCGGTTCAAGTGTGTTCCACGGCTAGGTTCATCACGGCTTGCGAGGCAATGACCGCCCTTCACGGCAGGTCATTTCCCGGATAAATAAATGCACTTAAGATATTCCGCCTCCTTGAAGCCGATCGGGTGATCAGGCGGGTGACTGGTGATTCGCGGTTCGCGAAACACCCGCCCTGAGGATTGCGCCGCCTGCCGCACCGCGCCCAGAAACTCCTCGCGAGAGACATGGGCCGAGCACGACGCGGCGACCAGCGTGCCGCCCGGCCGCAGGCAGCGGATGCCAAGCTTCGCCAGCGCGCCGTAAAAACGGATTGCCTCGGCGCGATCCGCCTCTTTTTTTGCCAGTGAGGGGGGATCGAGGATCACCAGGCCAAACTTCTTTTCCGGCGCTTGCTTCAGCCAATCGAACGCATCGGCTTGGACCGTCTCATGCCGCGCGCGGGCAATGGAAGAAATGGAATTGTTTAACGCGAAATTCCGGCGCGCGCCGGCCAGCGCGTGTGGACTAATGTCAATGTCCGTGACCGATTTCGCGCCGCCGCGCGCGGCGTACAGCGAGAATCCGCCTGTGAAACTGAATGCGTTGAGAACGTCGTGGTCTCCAGAAAGAGTTTCGACGATGCGGCGGTTCTCGCGCTGGTCGAGAAAGAAGCCCGTCTTTTGCCCGCGCAACACCTCCCCCTCGAAGCGCAGTCCTGTCTCCAAAAACACGACGCGCTCGGAGGTGTCATTGCCATGAACAATTTGGCCGTCTTGCAGTTGATAATCGCACTTGGCCGAAGCCTGTATGTTGCGGCTCAGGCGCAGCACGAGCCGGGGCGCGCCGGTCTCCGCCACCAGCAATGGCGCGAGTTCCTTCCAGCGTGGCAACCAGGCGGCCGTGTACAGTTTGGCCACGAAGGTGTCGCCATACCGGTCCAGTACCAGCCCCGGCCAGCCGTCGCTCTCGCCGTGAATCAACCGGTAACCGGTGGTCGCCTCGTCGAACCAGCCTTCGCGCCGGTCCAGCGCGGCGCGGAGATGCCCTTTCCACCACGCGGCATCGATGGCCACCGGCTTGCCCCGGTGAAGAACACGAACCCGCAGCGGCGAGTCGGGATCGTAGAGTCCAATCGCGAGGAAGCGGTCTTGCTTGTCGAAGAGAATGGCGAACTCGCCGGTCTCGCCCGGGCGGTTGGTCGAGCGGACACTGTCGCTGAACACCCACGGGTGCCCCTGGCGCACCGCCGTCTCGGCGGCAGCCGTCACCCGCAGGCGGAGGGAAGGTTTGGCCACGGCGGCTACGAGGCAGGAGGCATCGGAAAATCCTCGCCACCGGAATCGATCTTCCCAAGCAGCCAGTGCGTGCGCATGCCCCCTTTGCCTTTCACTTCCACCGAGCCGCGGTCGGCGAAGCGGTATTTGTCCCGCAACTTCTCGTGCGTGACGGCGGTGACCTGGATGGTGCCAGGGAACCCGTGCGATTCCATGCGGCTGGCGGTGTTCACCGTGTCGCCCCAGAGGTCATAGATGAACTTGTATTTGCCGATGATGCCCGCCACCACCGGCCCGGTGTTAATGCCCACGCGAATGCTCAATTGGGTTCCGCGCGCGGCGTTGTAACGGGCAATCTCGTTCTGCATGTCCATTGCCATTTCGGCAATGGCCTCGGCGTGGTCAGGCCGGGGTTGCGGCAGGCCGCCGGCCACCATGTAGGCATCGCCAATCGTCTTGATTTTCTCCAAACCGTGCCGTTCGGCCAGCCGGTCGAACGCGGAGAAGATCTCGTTCAACGATTGGACCAGTTCCTCCTTGGTCAACCGCGTGGACAACTGCGTGAAACCGACCAGATCCGCGAACAGCACCGTCACCTCCGTGAAACTGTCCACGATGGTGTCCTCCCCGTGCTTGAGGCGGTCCGCGATGGGCGCGGGCAGAATGTTCAACAACAGCCGCTCGGACCGCGCCTGCTCGGCCTGGATTTGGTCGATGTAGCTTTGCTCCTTTTCCCGCAGGCGCCGTTTTTCAATGGAACTGTTGACGCGCGCGAGCAGCAGGACGGGATCAAATGGTGACGAGAGAAAGTCGTCCGCGCCCAGTTCGAACGAACGCACCAGGCTGGCCGGGTCATGGCTGGGGGAAATCATAATGGCGGGAATATTCCGCCAGACCATGTCGCCCTTGAGATACTCCAAAATCTGGAAGCCGTTCATCTCCGGCAAATCAAGCTCCAGCAGGATCAGGTCAAATCCGCCGGTATAAACCAGCTCGAGCGCCTGCGTGCCGGTGCGGGCGACGGACATGGCGTGGCCGTTCTGCTCGAGCATGCCGATCAACGCGTTCGAGGCCGGAGTGTCGTTGGCGGCCAGCAGCACCGACCCGCACTCGCTGC
>CAZMLP010000846.1:0-12303 GCA_964566745.1 uncultured Verrucomicrobiota bacterium
CTGATGTTCTACGGCCGGCTCTATGGCTTGAGCGGCGGCGCTCTGGTGCGCCGACGCGAGGAGCTGATTGCCTTGACCCACCTGGGACCCTACCTGAAACGCCGCGCCAACTTGCTTTCCGGCGGCTGGCGACAACGGCTCGCGATGGCCTGCGCATTGATGCACCGGCCGGAAATTCTATTTCTTGACGAGCCGACGGCTGGCATCGACCCCGTGGCGCGGCGCGAGCTGTGGGATTTGCTCTTCGAGTTTTCGAGCCAGGGAATGACCCTGTTCGTCACCACGCACTACATGGACGAGGCCGAGCGTTGCACTCATGTTGGTTACATCCACATGTCCAAATTGATCGTCTGCGGCCTTCCGGACGACTTGAAGGTGTTGCCCGAGGTGAACCCGTTCGGCACCCGCCGGCTCGACGTGACTTGTGATCATGTCACGACCGCGCTCCAGACGATGCGACATTTGGAGGGCGTGCAATCCGCGACGATCTTTGGCCAGTCCATGCACTTGCTCGTGGCCGACTCGCTAAAAGAGGAAACCATTCGCGCGGAGCTAAACAAAGCGGGCATCCCGAAGGTGGACATCCATCCGATTAACGCCTCTCTGGAGGATGTCTTCGTCGCATTGACCAACCGGAACAACGCCGAACGCAAACCGGACGCGCCCGATGCCAGAGGGCAGGGGAGTAACAACAGGCAGGACGAGCCGAAAGGAGCCGCACATGCGTAATCCTTTCGCCGGTTTCAACGCCATTTTGTTCAAGGAGTTTATTGTCGTGCTGCGCGACCCGCTCACGCTCTTCTTCATGCTTTTTCCGCCGTTGGTCGAGATGGTCGCGTTTGGTTACGCGCTGGACAACGATGTGAAGCACATGGCGACGGTTGTGCTTGACGAGGACCAAACGGTTGAGAGCCGGACGGTGGTGGATCATTTTGTGAACACGCAGACGTTCCGCGTGGTGGGCGAGGCGCGCAGCGTGAGTGAAATGGCGGCGACCATCCGGCGGGGCAAGGCGTACGTGGGCCTGCAAATTCCGCCCAACTTCACGCGCGACCTGCGGGCCGGGAAAACTGCGCATGTGCAAGTGCTGATCGATGGATCGAGCTCGACCATCGCCTCCTCCGCGCTGAACACTGCCGTGGGCGTGGCTCTCAGCGAGTCGGTGGTGCAATTGCTCGGTTCCACGGGACGGCGCGAGTTGCCCATCGAGGTGCGCCCCCAGATTCTTTACAACCCGGCAATGCGCAGCCCGAATTTTTTCATCCCGGGAGTCATCGGCGTGGTGCTGCAAATCGCCACGACCTTTGCCACCGCGATGTCCGTCGTGCGCGAGCGCGAGCGCGGCACGCTGGAGCAATTGCTGGTGAGCCCGCTGTCGCGCTGGGGTTTGATGCTGGGAAAGCTGATTCCTTATTTGTGCCTCGGCTCGCTGATGAGCGCGTTTCTGTTCGCCGTGATGCGCTATCTCTTTCACGTCCCCATCGCGGGCAGCGTGACCATGCTCATGGGCGCGACACTCCTCTATATCTTCACCCTCCTCAGCATTGGACTGCTGCTCTCCACTCGCGCTCAAAACCAAATGCAAGCGTTGCAAATGTGCATGACGCTCATCATGCCGACGGTCTTTTTCTCGGGGTTCATTTTCCCGCGCGAGACGATGCCGTTCATCTTCTATGCCGTGGGAGCAGTGCTGCCGACCACTTATTACATCGACCTGCTGCGGGCGATTGTTTTGCGGGGCGCGGATTTCCAGGATTTTGTGGGTCACCTGGGCATTCTCGCCGCAATGGGAACGGCGCTATTCATTCTCTGCGCAGCCCGCTTCCAGAAGAAGATTGGCTGAAAGGATCAGCCTTTTGGCGCGGTCTTTTCCCGGACGCGGTCCGGCAGTGCTTCCCGAACTTCCTTGGGATAGCTCTGGAACGCCTTTGAGGAGGACAGGGTGCTCATCGTTTTGGAACTGCTGCTCTTCTCGGCATTCTCGTCGAGAATCAGCACTTCACCGTCGAAGATCCAAACGCGATTTGGCTGCTCCGCGAAGACAAACCAGTCACCACGCTTCGCCGAGTGCGTCGTGCTGCCGGTCCCGTCCGTCATTGGCCATTTGATTTCTATGGTTGGGAAGTCGTCGGCGTTCTTGCGAGCGCTGACGGTGACGGTTGCCTTCGCCCCCCGCAAAGTAAACTCGCCCTCCGCGCTCAGAAAATTTCGGGGACTGGCGGCCGCTCCATCGGCCTTGCATAGCATCCCCGCCGCGAAAAGGATTCTTAAAACAAGATTGGCCAGTTTCATGGAATTGAAAGAAAACTTTTGGAGCATAATTCCACAATTTAGAACGCCAGGCAACCGTCACTTCAGATCAATGCGCTTGCCCGTTTTGGCGGATTTCTTCGCCGCCTCCAGAATGTCCGTCACGACCATGTTCACCTCCAGTGAGGACAATCCGGACGGCTTCATTTCGCCGCGCACCACCGCCGCGAGATAGGACAACGGATCAGCCTGCGCGCCCCGCAACGGCGGCACGACCGGCTCGCTCTCTGGAGTATTGGGCAGGCGCAGCTTCAACACATCACGGCGCGGAATCATCAACTGGCCGGTCTTTCCATAAATCTCCATGTCTTTGCGATCGAGTGGCCAGTTCCACGACGCCTGGATAATTCCCTGCGCGCGCGGATACGTGAGCACAATCGTCGCCTCGTCATCGACCTTCGAATAAATGTCGGGCTTGATTTGCTGCGTCACCGCGAACACCGAGGTCGGCCGTTGGCCGTTCATGAGCCACGTGATCAAATCCGCGCCGTAACAGCCGAAATCCATCACCGCGCCCCCGCCGTTCAGCACCGGGTCGGTGAGCCAGTTGAGAAAGTCGGCCGAGCAGCCGATCTCTTTCGGACCGCGATGCCCGTCATGCACCACGATTTTGCGCAGATCGCCGATGGCGTGGCGGTCATGGACGAGGGCAAACGCCTCGTGGTTGGCGGGGTACCAAGTGGTCTCGTAGTTCACGAGCACCTGGATGCCGCCCTTGCGCGCGGCCACTTGCATGGCGCGGGCGTGGTCCATGCTGACTGCCAGCGGCTTCTCCATCATCACATGCAGTCCGCGCGCGGCGCATTCCTCCACCACGCGCTTGTGCTCAAACGTGCTGGTGAACGTCGCCACCGCCTGAACGTTGGTGTGCCGCAACAAATCCTCCAGCGTGGGGTGGAACAAGCTTGCGTCGAGCTTGTAGTTCTTGGCGTAACGCGCGGCGAGTTCCTGGTTTGGCTCGACGATTCCCGCCAATTGAACATCGTTCCGGTCCTTCGCCCCGGGAATGAACCCGCGCGCGTGATCATGCGTGAGACCGATGATGGCGTAGCGTACCGGCGGCTTGGTTTCTTGGGCATGACTGGCAAGCAGGGCAAGGCTCGATAGCGCGACGATGACGAGGAGCTTCTTCATAGGAAACAGGTGACGCAGGGGAGCATGGGGGAATTACACGAAGTGAACAATCAATAACCCGGCGAACAAATGCTATGAATAGATCGCCGCCACAAATTTGTCCGAATGCGCCGTCGGACGGATCCCTACCACGCAAACCTCGTCGCGGCCGTTCCCTTCACACCCGGCTTCACGCGAAAGACACCGCCCGCGAGTGGCATTGCCTGGCGGCCCGCCGTATCCAAATCGCGGCTCGCGGTGGTGATATACAGTTCGTCCAGCGCCGGTCCGCCGAAGCAGCACGAGGTGACGTCGCGCACCGGCACCGCTATCTTGCCGACGAGCTTGCCCGTGGCCGGGTCCCATCGGGCCACGCAGCTTCCGCCCCAGATCGCCACCCACAATTTGCCTTCCACGTCGATGCACATGCCGTCCGGGTAGCCCATCCCCTCGGGCAAGTGGATGATTGTCCGGCGGTTCGAGACCGTTCCGGCCCCCGCGTCAAAATCAAAGGCGTCCACGCGGCGCGTGGGGCTGTCGATGTAATACATCACGCGGTCATCCGCGCTCCAGGCGAGGCCGTTTGAGATGGTGACGCCCTCCACCATCCGGTCGATCTTCCAGCCACCGGTCACCCGGTAGAGGCTTCCCCCGCCGGGCGCCTCCGCCATCGACATGGTGCCCACCCACAATCTCCCGCGCGAGTCGCATTTGCCGTCGTTGAACCGGTTCTCCGGCAGGTGGGCCTCGGGATGCCCAAGAAACTCGATCTTGCCGCTCGCCCGGCTGACGCGGGCCAGGCCCTTTTGCGTTCCCGCGAGAATGTCCGCGCTGCCCTGCAGATTGATCGCGCAACCGACTTTAGCGCCCAATTCCCAAACGTTGTTGCTGCCGTCGCGCGGATTGAGCTCGCACAACTTGCCCGTCTCGATATCGACCCACAGCAGTGTTTGCGTCTCGGCGTCCCAGTTTGGCCCCTCGGCAAGCACGGCGTTCGCGGGACAAACACACTCGACTTTCAAATGGTCCATGCCGGAGGCTATCGAGAGCAAAGAGGGGTGGCAATGCGAACGACATTCTTCAGGGCAGTACCATACGGTAAAAACGCTCCGGCCGGTCTGGACTGAAATCATCAGACCAATATTGAACAGAGCCCAATAACTTGACACTTCCGACGGTTTGCCACACCGGCGGGCTTAAGGTATCGCTGCTTTCAATGAGATACGTCGCCCCCGCCTGACCGATCACGGTCAAAATTACTCCGCTGTCAGACTGCTCCACTTTCAGTCGAAATTCTTTTACCACGCGCAATGTCGCGTTGACACTCACCGTGCCTGCCACGCTGTTCGTGGCGGTCAGGCGAAACTGTTGGCCGGTCATGTTTGTGGTGACTCCGCTCAAACGCAAGGTTCCGGTCATCGCTCCGGTGGTTCCAGCGCCGTCAGCCAGATTTTTCCAAGTGACTCCTTTATCCACCGAGCGTTGCCATTGAAATGACGGATCGGGATTTGCTTCCACCGCCCCGGCAAAGCTGGCTGTTTGGCCAACAGTGAGGGCTTGGTCAACGGGATCCACAGTAAACACGGGTGGTCGTGCCAAGCTATTGGAGGCGACAATGGCTAGGAGGGCGCCGCCGGACGAAATGGCCGTCACACCTGCCAATCCGGCGGGAGGCGTTATCCAATCGTGACCCCAGCCAACCACAGTGCCGTCTCTTTTCAAGGCCAGCAATCTCTCGCCGCCCGCGATCGCTACCACGTCGGCTAGTCCCGCCGGCCCCTTGGTCTGCCCGTACGTATTGTCACCCCAGACCACAACAGTGCCATCTCGCTTTAACGCGGCACTGTTATACACTTGCGCCGCTATTGCCACAACATCCCCCAGCCCGGCCGGAACGTCCGTTTGTCCGTGACTATTATCCCCCCAGGCAACGACCGAGCCATCGCTTTTCAACGCCAGCGCGTGAAGCGCTCCCTCGGCCACCGCAATCACCCCGCCCAGTCCGGCGGGAGGATTGGTTAGGCCATAGCTATTATAACCCCACGCGATCACCGTTCCGTCTTGTTTCACGGCTGCTGCCTGGTCCAAGCCTGCCGAGATGGCAACGATGCTGTTTAAACCTGGCGGCGGTTTGAGATCACGGCCCCACGTCACCACGTTACCGTCAGCCCTCAACGCCATCGTATAATCTGCGCCCGCCGCGACTGAAGTTACATTGTTCAAACCCTCCGGAACGGATGTTTGTCCATGATCGTTAAGTCCCCACGCCACCACAGTACCGTTATTCAACACCGCCGCCGCATGAGTTCGGCCCGCGGAGATTGCCCGGATACCGCTCAATCCGGCGGGGATGTTAGTTAATCCAAGGTCAGCGTCTCCCCAGGCGATAATCACCCCGGGAAGCGGTTCCTTGATCGTCAATTTCGCCACCGAAGTGAAGGCCACGCCAGCGGTGTTTGTTCCCGTCAGACGAAACCATGTCTCACCCGGAAAAAGCGCGCTAGCGTATACGCTGAGGGTAGCTGTGGTCGTTCCACCGAAGCCGTTTCGCTCTGGCAGATTCTCCCAAGTCTTCCCGCCATCACGGGATTGTTGCCAGGCAAGGACGGGTTTGGGAAAGCCCAAAGCCTCGGCAGTGAATGTGGCCCTTTCGCCACGCAAAACCATTTGGTCGTTTGGATGAAGCGTAATGTCCGGCCCAAAAGATTTTGCGGCCGGACCGAGAACCACGACCGAGTTCGAGCTTCCCGCTGCGATCGCGGTTACTCCGTTTATGCCGGGAGGAACACTGGTCTGCCCGCGTGTATCGTCACCCCATGCCACTACCGTGCCATCACTCCGCAGCGCCATTGTATGAAAATCACCCGCCGCGATGGCGGTGACGTTTGTTAAACCGGCAGGCACATTTGTCTGTTCCCGTGAATTATCGCCCCAGGCGACCACGGTGCCATCGCTTCGCAACGCGGCGGCGTGCAGATAGCCCGCGGTGACGGCAACCACTCCCGTCAAGTTGGTGGCGCCGGAAATCTGCCCACGAGAATTATCTCCCCATGCCGCGACCGTCCCGTTGCTTTTCACCGCCAGGGAAAACTCGCCGCCAGCCGCGATCGACAAAACCCCTTCACCCAAGCCTGCAGGGACATCGCCGGCCGGCACAGGCACCTCTCCCCACCCGAGCACCTTCCCGTCGCTCTGAAGCGTCAGTGTGTGACGAAACCCGGTCGAAACTGCGGTCACACCTGTCACGTTGGGCGGAACATTGGTGAACTGATAGCGGTAATCACCCAGAATAAGAACCGTGCCGTTACTCCTCACCACTACAGAATGAAACTGCCGGGCGGCAATCGCTTTGGCACCCGTCAAACCGGCTGGAAGATTGGTTTGGCGGAACGCGTTATATCCCCACGCTGCCAAACCGCCATCGCTCTTTAACGCCAGAATGTGTCCGTACCCGGCTGCCACCGCCACGGCATTCGTCAACCCGGCTGGAACGTCGTTTTGACCAAACTGGTTGGCTCCCCACACAAAAACCGTGCCGCTCGTCTCCGGCGTGGCAGCCCGCGCCGAATTCGAAGTCCCCAAAACCAATCCAAAGGCGAGCGCAAAGCAACCGAGGCACGTGAACCACAGGCCGTTCATTTGACAGGCATGATTTACGAGTCGTGTTGCGCCTGTCCAAAGAATATTGATACCACAAGTGTATTTTTGGCACGGGTATAAGCCCGGTCTTAACAACGCAACGGCTTTTCTCATCGCTCCGGCATTGCCTTTGGCAAATGAACTTTGCCCCGATTGTAATTTCCGTCATCAGCGTGCGTTTGATGCAATTTGCGCGAGCGCGCATTTCAGCGCCGCTCCCCCCGGACTGGCAGGCGCGTTCCGTCAGCGCTTATTCCACTGCGCATCCAAGGGAGGATGGGACGGAATCCGGGCGAATTAGTTCCACATGATCGACACGGTGGAGACGGCACCGACCTTCGGCCTGTCATTGCGCCCCGCCATTCGACCGCTTCCACCATGCGCTTTGAGTCCGCCCAAGCCAATCGCGCTCAAACCGACTTTGACAAATCAGTCGCGAACTGGATTCCGCTCACCCACGGGTTGAATTCACTGAATCGGAGCATGGGTCTGACCAATTGGGATCCGTTCATCCTCTCCGCGCCCGCGCTGGAGAAATTGCATTTTGCGCACGAGGTTGCGCGGGAGGCGAGGGCGAGCGGCGCAGCCGCATTTCTGTAGGTTTGCGAACCCATCGCCGGGCCTGTGCGGATCGAAACCGCGCAACTTCGGCAAGTGGCTTGGAACGACGCTTGGAAACAATTTACGAGCAATGTCCCAAACGGTTCCCGAGAAATCTACGCGCGGCGGACTTGAAGCTCGAAAGGGAGCGCGGAATTGATTTCGTGGCGAAGGTCATCGAGCGTGAAAGGCTTGAGGATGACGGTTGCCGCGCCCGCTTGTTTGGCCAGGTTTAAATAGTTGCGCGAGGCGGCAAACCCGCCGGACATGGCGACAATCGGCATTCCGGGGAATTTCTCCCGGATCATCAGGATGGTTTCGATGCCCTCTTGACCTGGCATCACCAAGTCCGTGAGGACCAAATCAGTGAGGCCGAGGGAGCAGATTTGCAAGGCTTCGTGTCCATCCGAGGCAGTGGTGGCAAGAAAGCCGAGCTGGAACAACATGTCCTTGGTGACGAGAAGCACTTCGGGATCGTCGTCCACGACGAGGACGGCGGGCTTGCGCGGGCGTGGATTTTCCGGCGCCGCAGGCGCGGTGCCAGGAGCAGATCGTTCTTGCAGATTGTTCAGCATAAATAGCCAAACTGGGTTTTCACCGGACTATGCATGCCAATGGCCTTATCGGCAAACCGGCTGGATGGCTTTAACGCGGAAACGACCGGCAAGGTGGCCTACCGGTTTTTACCGCCCTTCGATCGAACCATGGATGCGCGTCGCCAAGGTGGGGCGCTTTTGGCACTTCATGAAGTTGTGACCCCGCAAGTCGGAAACCGGCTCCGGCAAGGCGACGCCGGTACTCGCCGGATTTCCTCTGGACAGAAACGCGACGCGGGCCTTAACTCCCCTCAGTTTCCCGAAACGCCCGCTGTTTTGTCATGCACACAAATGATTATCTTTTTCCGGCCCGTCTGAACCGGCGGGACTTCCTGCAAATGACCACTGCCGCAGCGGCCACCCTGGCGTTGCCTGCCCTGGCCCACGAAAAACCGGCGCCAGTCAAAATGGGAAGCGGCCACCACACCTACGAGGTGGTGCAGGATTGGGGCCAGCTCCCGCCCGGGATGAAGTACGGTCTGGGTTGCGGCATTGTGGTGGACAGCAAGGATCGTGTGTATGTGACCTCGCGCTCCACGAACCCGGCGGTGGCGGTCTTCGACAGGCACGGCAAGCTCCTGGAGACATGGGGTAATGAGTTCGCTGAAAAGGTGGGCTACCAGCCGAACCAGGTCGCGGACACAGCGCACTGCCTCTATTGGAGCAAGGAGGGCGGGCAGGAGTATTTTTATTTCACCGAGAACGTCAGCACGAACAAAGATGGCCCAAAGCTCGGCAAACGCGTTTACAAGACCGATTTGAAGGGAAAAATTCTTTTCGAGATCGGGAATGTGGCGAAGGAGGGGACCACCGCGCAGAAATTCGAGTGGACGAACCCGACCGATGTCGCCGTGGCCGCGAACGGGGACATCTACGTGGTGGATGGTTACGGCAGCCAGCGAGTGACGCGGTTCGACAAGAATTTCAAACCGATCAAGACGATCGGTTCGCGGGGCAAGGAGCACGGCCAGTTCAACACCTGCCACGGCGTGTGGATCAACACGCTCCGCAAAGGCGAGCCGGAGGTCTATATCGCGGACCGCGCGAACAGCCGCATCGAGGTCTATTCCATGGAGCTCGATTACAAGCGGACAGTGGAGGGGAATCTGCGCAACCCGTGCTGTTTTTATCAGCACAAGGACAAGCTGTATGTGCCGGACCTTGCCGCGCGCGTGACAATTTTTGACGCGCATGACCAGTTAGTCACGCACTTGGGGGACGGCAAGGAGGCGGATGGCAAGACGGCCAAGCCCGGCAATGACCAGAATCCCGCGATGTTCGCCGCCCCGCACGCGATGTGCGTGGACTCGCACGGCGATCTTTATGTGCTGGAGTGGGTGCCGTTCGGACGGCCCCGCAAGTTCAAGCACACGCCTGCGGCTTAGCCTGAAGGTCGCTGTAGCTCTCCTTTTTTGTTGGCAGGTGGGCCGCCGCTTCGGGGTGTCGTTGGGCCTGGTAAAACAGCTGCTCCAGCAGCGTCCCCGCACGGGAATCGTCGCGCCATGGAATCGTTTTTCCGGTCGCAAGCCCACCATTGCCGGGAGCCACTTCGGCCAACGTTGCCTTGGTTTCGCCGGTCTGTGGACTGGTTCATCTTGCGACGCGGGATCATTTCTGCGGTGAATCGAACTCGCCTGCGGAAGGTTGGGCGGTTCCCGTAATGATTTCCTGGGCCGCGATTTCCTCCACAGGATGAATGCGGTTACCTGCTGGATCAATTAAGGTCGGTGTCACCAAGACGACCAGGCAGGCTGGGTTTTCGCCGGGCGTGGAGTTGGCATTTTCTGACCGGCCCACCCACTGGCAAAGGACTGCGGTTTGTCCATCCTTCAAGACGGCGTTGCCAGAAACAGCCGTTTGAACGACCTGCTTCCGTTCCGCGCCGGTGTTATCCAGGGCGGATGTTAATTCAGCGAGGCGCGCCGTGGTAAGCAAATGGATCGTCTGCCGGTCAGCGGAGACTGCGGGCATCACATCAAGAGATGGCCCGAGCTTGGTGTCGACCGCTTCAAGCGCGGCGGTCTCGACACTCTCGACTCTGGCCTGCCGGTTGTTCATCGTCGTCACCCTTGGTGTGCCGAGAATTTCGGCTCCCGCCTGCCGCTCAAAGGCGTGAACCAGCGAGCTCAGTTGCGGACCGGTGAGAATGGCAGCCACTCCGGCGCCGCTGACGTCAATGCCAGTGGCTTCGAGCGCCAATTTTTTGAGCACAGGCGCCGGGAGCTTGGCGAATTTCGCCTCGATGGTGACCTGTTGGTTGACGACCGTCTGGTCTTCCGTCTCGGTGCGGGCAGTTCGCGGCTTGGCTTCCTCGCGACTGGCAAGCCTGAGTCGGCCGACCTCATCCCGTAACCTTAGGAGTTCCGGGTGTTCTTTTCGCAAACGCGCCAATTCCTCCTCGTCGATGCTGTGGCGGGCGCGGAGTTTCGTTTGTGCCGCTTGCACGTCAGCCAATTGCCGCGCCAGCGATTCTTTTTCCGCCTGCAAACGGAGATTGGCGCCGCGCTGGAGCAAGGCGGGGGCGCCAAGGCCGACGGCGAGGCCGGCGAGCACGACTGCTGTTTTTAAAGGGGTCATATGAAAAAAATTGGAAGCGATTCCGGGGCTGGGCCCGGTTGAGACGGCCAAGGCCGACCGGATGAGGGAAGCGTGCAATTCAGCGGGCGCTGACAGTGCCGCCACTCCACTGAGCGTCGCCGTAAGAGCTGATTCGGATGATGAAATCCCGCGCCCCTCCAAAATGGTCCGCAGTCGTTCCAACGCCCGGACGACCCGCTTCCGGGCAGCCTCGTCCGAGATGGCCAGGGCGGTTCCCACCGACTTGAAATCCCGGTTCTCAAAGTAGCGGAGCAGAACCGCCTCGCGATCCTCCTCAGTCAGGTCCTGCATCGCTTCTTCGATGGCCGGGCGGAGTCTGGTGGCGTCCGCGCCCGGCAAATCGAGTGCGAAATCAAGGTCATCCATGGCAAGGGCCTTTTGCTCGCGAGCCTGCCGGCGCTGTTCGGACCGGACGAGCTTCGCCGCCGTGAATCGGGCGCTGGTATAGAGCCATCCGGCCACTGACACGGACGGACGCAGCGAGGCCGCCTTGAGGGCCAAATCGGCGAACACCACTTGGGCCACGTCCCGCGCCAAATCGGGATTGCCGTTCAATTGGTGGAGGGCTGCCGAATAGACGAGATCAGCGTGGCGCTCGACCAATTCAGCAAAGGCGCTCTCGGAGCGGTCCGAGCAGTAACGGCGTAAAAGTTCGTTGTCGGCTGGCATGTCTTTCCATGGTTATAACACCCGCCAAACGGGTAACCGGACAGAAAACGGTCCAGTGGGGGGGAGCCGGTGAGTCAAGAAAGGATGGTCTTGTCGTCGCAGGTCAATTCAGTCTTCGGTTTCATTCGCTGTGAAACGTGCTTTTTTGGAAAGGGCCATTTAACCTTTTCCCCGCATGGAACAAGTGACGGAAACATGGTCGATTTGGCGGAGCGGTCCCGGCCTCGCCGCCGAAAACATGGCTGCCGACGAGGCGCTTTTGGATTCGGTTTCGCGGCTTGGCCAGCCGGTGTTGCGTTTCTATTCATGGGCTGAGCTTGCCGCGACGTTCGGTTATTTTCAGAGGCATTCGGAGATCGCGGGCATGACCAAGTTGCGCCCGCTGGTGAGGCGACCCACGGGAGGCGGCTTGGTGCCCCACGACCATGACTGGACGTACAGCCTTGTTTTTCCGCCTGGCCATCCGTGGTACGAGACCCGTGCCGTCGAAAGCTATTCGCGCCTTCACGAGTGGTTGCGCCGCGCCCTCGCCGCTCTCGCCGTGTCCACCCGACTGGCGCCCGAGGTTCGGCCGGAAGGTCCGGGTCAATGCTTCATCGGCGCGGAAAAAAACGATCTGCTCTGGCAGGATCAAAAAATCGCTGGCGCCGCCCAACGCCGGAACAAACTCGGATTGCTGATTCAAGGCTCCGTCCATCCTCCTGGGAAAGTGGCGCGCGCGGATTGGGAGTCAGCCATGCAAAGCATCGCGCAGAAGGAGTGGAACGTGAAGTGGAAG
>CAZMLP010000847.1:0-2324 GCA_964566745.1 uncultured Verrucomicrobiota bacterium
GGCGCGCCCCAAAAGGCCATCACGCAATCACCGATGTATTTGTCGAGTGTCCCGTTGTGTTTCTTGATCGTGTCCGCGACGATGCTCAAATAAAGACTGACGGTCTTGAGCGTCTCGGCCGCGCGCTGGTCATAAAACTCCTCCGCCTCCTTGCCGGTCAGCCCCAGCTGGCGGACGTGGTTCTCGGCGTTCGCCTGGCTGACATCCGTGAACTCCGTGAATCCGCGCACGTCCGCAAAGAACACTGTGATGTTCCGGCGGGCGCCGCCAATTTGCAGCCGCTTGTCGCCAAGCAGCTCGGTCACGACGTCGGGTGAGACGACTTTTGCGAAGACGGAGCGCACCCGTCGGCGCTCGCTTTGCTCGAAGATGCCGCGGTAGGTGACGAGCGCTCCGTGGACCGCCAGCGCGCTGGTTAACGGCGACACCATGGGCAGCCAGATCCGCTCGTCCATAAACGCGCGGGCCGCAATGAGACTGTAAATTGCGGCGACGAGACCGGTCAAAACCGACGCGAGCACGAGCCGTTGCTGCCGCCAAGTGACCAGGGCGGCGAGCGTGCCGAGAGCCAGGATCAGCGCGGACTCCAGCGCCCATGACGGAGGCCGGATGAAGCGCCCCACAATGACCGAGTTGGCCACGTTCCAATATTTGCTGACCAGGAAAGTCTCCTTGTCCAGCGGGCTGGCGCCCACGTCGCTAAGGTCGTTGCCCTTGGCGATGGAGCCAATGACCACCAGCTTGTTTTGAAAACGGGGCGGGGGCTGGTTTGTTTTGCCGCTGTGACGCAGGAAATCACGCGCCAGCAACTCTTGGATCTCCACTTTTTGGATCCGGGCGTCATAATACGGCAGGCTCCAATCGATGCAAAACTGGCCTTCGCTATCCACCGGGATGACCCGTTCCAGGCCGTTTTTCCCGCGCAGGACAATCTTCCCTCCGGCCAGGTCAACGGTTGATTGGGAGAGATCCAAGCCCAGTTCGCGCGCGGCGAGTTGAATTCCCATGTGCCAGCAACGCTGGGAAACGCGCGGCTGGATGTTGCCCTTGCCGGGCTCGCCCGTGATGTCCTCCGCCTTCACCGTGCCATCGGGATTGAGCGCGATCTCGAAGGTGTCCGGCTGGCCGGTCTCGCTGCTGCCAAGCTTCTCAAACACGATCCGGTCTTTTTCGAATTTGGCGGAGTGCAAATTCAGGTCCATGGCGCGGGCGAATTGTTTTATTTCCGGACGCCATATCGGATAGTCCACAAAAGCATGCACCCGCCGCCGCACGCCGTCTGGCTCAAGGTGAGAGGAGGCGTCACCCACCGCCCACGCATTTGTGAGGAAACGCTCGGCGGGAGCAGAACCTTTGTCCGCGGCGAGAATCACGCAGCCGGATTTTGCGATTTGGTCGGCGAAAAAATCGTCCGAGCCCATCCGGGGGGCGCCGGGCACCGAAACGGGCCCGTGGTCCGGTCGCAGGTAATCAAAAAGCACGTCGAAAGCGACTGCCTTGGCCCCTTGTGCCGTCAATTCCCGCAAGGCGCGCCCGTACACATGGCGGGGCCAATAAAGGCCGTGCTGGTAACCAAACACGCCGTCGAGCACGGCGGATATGCCGGCCTCGCCCACCTCGACGAAGGCCAGGTTGGTGGCAAAAGCCTGCGACGTGTGGCTTGCGGCCAGCCGCATCCGCCAGTCATAAGTGATCCACTCGAGCCGCTGCGACAGGTCGAAACTCTCGAATTTTTTTGCGCGGGGCAGGCTGGCGAGCAAGCAAACCAAGGCAATCATCGCACAGGCGATGAGGAGCGGAATCTGTTTCGGGGAGCCAAGTTTCACCGCGATTTGTGCAACAAAAAACCCGGAGCGACGATTGTCACTCCGGGTTGGAAAACCTCAAGCGGAATTACTCAGCCACGCCTCCATCGGGATGGCCAGTGTTGGAACTGGAAGAGCTCGACTCGCTGGAATCCGCCGTCTTGCCGCTGATCGGAGAGACGAAAATCGCCGTCGGCTGATTGATCAAGATCGGCTCAGGACTTCCACCAGGACCAATAGGAGGAACATTTCCTTCCTCAGCACGGTCCTCCGGACCCATCGGAACCACGCGGTTGGTGGCAGGATCGAACATCTCGCCGGCATTGACCGTATAGGTGTTGCCACCAGTGGTCACCGCGACTTGGCCATCAAACACGCGCACTTTGCCGCGGGCGCTGATGTCATACTTGGTGCCCTTGATCGCGGCCACGCCTTGCGGGGTCTTGACCTCGTATCTGGAGGCGGCAGCCATCTTCTCAACGCGGCCCAAGATGCGGCCATTGGAGAGATCCAATTGGG
>CAZMLP010000848.1:0-1672 GCA_964566745.1 uncultured Verrucomicrobiota bacterium
GACTCTCAACCCGGTGCTCCTCAAGAAAAATATTGAGCAAAAGCTCCAGGCATTCTTCACTGCGCTCGGTATCCTCCATCGTGAGGCAACGATTCCCTGACCGGGTTTATCCCCGGTATCCTTTTCTCTTGAGGCAACTCGACCAAACGGCGGCGCAACGCGCCTGACAATTATGGAGTGCCTTCGAGCCGCCGGCAAAGAATGATGACAGCCGCCGCCCATTGCCTCTTCAGGACCGGATTCCGGCGAACTCGCGTCAAAATCAGGCCATTCAGGTAAATCACGCTTCGGGTGAAGAGAGGGGCGATGCCGCGTCCTGTGGCATCCCCGCCTCCCCGAAGAGCCGTGCGGATTAAATGATATCGCTCTCCACCGAAAGCCTCACAGCTTCGTTTGGCCAGGGGCGCGCACATTTTTGCCGTCGCGTTTGGTGAGCGAGTCGCCCATGTCATCGCGGCATTTTTCCGCAAGTTCCTGCAAGCGCTTCACCACGTCGGGAAATTGCGTGGCGACGTTGTTTTTCTCGCTGATGTCCGCGGACAGATTGTAAAGCTCCAGGCTCGTGTTCTTGGTCGCCATCTTGCCCGGTTTGCCGTCGCGCCCCGCCGGTTCGGGCGTTATATAGCTGTGCGCGAAATGGAGTTTCCACGCGCCGCTGCGCACCGCCTGCAGTTCCCTGCCCCAATAATAGAAATAGGTGTCGCGCGGGGCCTTGGCGCCCGGTTGGCCGGAAAGCAGCGGCCAAATGTCCACGCCATCAATTCGCCGGTCTTGCGGCGGCTCGCCGCCCGCCAACCGCGCAAATGTCGGCAACAAGTCCATGGTCGTCGCCAGTTCGCGGCAGGTCGTTCCGGCGGGAATCTGCCCCGGCCAGCGCATCAGACAGGGCACCCGCGCGCCCCCATCCCAGACCGTCGCCTTGCCCTCGCGCAACGGCAGGGCCGACCCGGCGTGGTTGCCGTAGGAGAGCCACGGGCCGTTGTCTGATGTGAAGACCACCAGCGTCTGGCGGTCGAGCTTGAGGCGCTTCAACGTCCGCATCACCTGGCCCACCGACCAGTCGATCTCCATGATCACATCCGCATACAGGCCACGCCCCGATTTGCCGCGATACTTCTCGCTCACATGAAGCGGCACGTGCGGCATGTTGTGCGCGAGGTAGAGGAAGAACGGCCGAGACTGGTTTTCCTCGATGAAACGGATCGCGTGCTCCGTGTAGCGGGTGGTGAGGGTGGTTTGGTCCGGGTTCAACGCGACGATATGTTCCCCGTCGATGAGCGGAAGCGCCGGATACGTGCCGGTGGGATGCTTCGGCCACATGTCATTGGAATAGGGCAGGCCGAAATAATCATCGAACCCATGTCGCAACGGCGAGAATTCCGGCGCGTCGCCCAAATGCCATTTGCCGTAAAGCGCCGTGGTGTAACCGCGCGTCTTGAGCAATTCCGGCAGGATCACCTCGCCCGCGCCAATGCCAACTTTCGACTTCGGTCCCAAAGCACCGAGAATGCCGACCCGCGTTGGATAACATCCCGTGAGCAAGGCCGCGCGCGAGGCGGAGCATACCGGCTGGCCAACGTAAAAATCGGTGAAACGCATGCCCTCCCGCGCCATGCGATCAAGGTTCGGCGTGCGAGTCTTCGCGCCGAACGGCCCGATGTCGTTATAGCCC
>CAZMLP010000849.1:0-2086 GCA_964566745.1 uncultured Verrucomicrobiota bacterium
CCCGAAGACGGTGCTGGTGCAGACGAAGACGTACTACGGCGGCGGGCTGTGGTACACGCTGGAACTCGACTACGACCGCATCGCGAAGATGCTCCGCCGGCACAAGTTCAACGGGTTCGTGTCGCTCGAATTCGAGGGCAAGGAACCGGCGGACGTGGCCGTGCCCAAAAGCCTCGCGATGCTCCGCAAGGCGTTCGGGGCTTAACAGCGCCGGATTTGCGCGGAAGCGTCGAGGCTCGAGAGTCAGGGGCAAAGGGCGGGAGCCAGGTTTGGATTTCCCCGCAAACGCGCGGGCGTTTTCTTCACTGAGGAGGAGAGAACCGTTGAGGCAAAAAATCAATATATGCAACACGTTCTGATCATCCATGAAGTGGCGAATTATGAGGCTTGGAAGCGGGTGTTTGATAGCGCCGCCGGGATCCGAAAAGAAGCCGGCGAGCGCTCGTACCAAGTGCTCAAATACGAGAACGATCCGAACAAGATTGTTCACTTTTCGGCTTGGACCTCCCACGCGGATGCAAAGGCGTTCTTTGAATCGCCACGGCTCGTCAAAATTCGCCAGGAAGCGGGCGTGAAAGCGCCCGAGTTTATTTATCTCGAGCAACTCGAGGCGGGCAATTTATGAGCCGGATTGACTACTTCAAAGAGAAGCCGGAGTTCATCGCGAAGCTTCGCGCCATCACCAAGGAGCAAGAGGGATTCAAGCTGGACAAGAAGCTGCGAGCGCTGGTCGAGCTAAGGGTTTCGCAGATCAACGGGTGTGTCTATTGCACCGATCTCCATTCCCGCGAGGCACGCGAACGGGGAGAAGCGCAGCAACGATTGGACAGCCTGCCCGTTTGGCGTGACTCGCCGTTCTTCGACCACCGCGAGCGCGCCGCCCTGGCTTGGGCGGAGTCGTTGACGCTAATGCCCGAGAGTCACGCGGGCGACGCGGAATACGAAACGGCGCGGGCGAATTTTTCGGAGGTGGAGTTGGTCGAGCTCAGCCTGGCCATCGCCCTGGCGAACTTTTGGAACCGGATCGCGGGCGGCTTTCGCCGCAGGCCGGCAAAGGTCGGGGACGGTCCGCGATCATAAATCCCGGAGAAAAATCGCGAGGCTTTGCCGCATCTTTTCACGGTTTTGCGCGTCGTAAAACTCCACGGGATTGAAGTCATCCGTCAGCACCACTCCGTGCGCGGGATCCGTGGTGCGAAGGCCGTTGAAGGCGTTCTTGATCTGCGGTTGGACGACGCGATGCGCCTGGTCAACTGGATATTCATTAAGAATCTTCAACTCGGCCTGGTCCGACGCGACGAAGAAAATATTTCCATTGCCGGAGGCATGAATCCGCACGTTCTTGAACACCGCCCGCAAGGTCTTGTCCAGCGAGGCGGTCATAAAGTCCGGGCCGAGGTCGTCGCCGAAGCTGTTGATCACCAGCACGCCTTCAGGTCGCAAGTGGTCGCGCATCGCGGTGAACGCCTCGCGCGTCATCAAGTGGGCCGGGGTCGAGTCGCCGAGGAACGCGTCCAGCACCACCGCGTCATACTGCCCTTTGGTCGCGTTGAGAAACTCCCGGCCGTCGCCGATGCTCAGGTTCAGCTTCTCCGGTTTGAGATCAAAGTACCGGATGGCGACCGGCACAATGGCGGGATTGATCTCCACCACATCGGTCTTCACTCCCTCGTTCGCGAATTGCATCGGGACGATGCCCACGCCCATGCCGATGCACAACACATTGTCGATCTTTCGCGAGTAGGCGTGCGCCAGCCCGTGCAGCATGTAGGTGAAGAGCGACTCGCTCTTCTTTTCGGCAGGGTCGTATGTGTTTTGGAACAGGCCGTCATTGAGGTAAAGGCGCTCGTTTCGCTGCTTCCAATCCACGACCCGCAATTCACCAAAGTTCGAGTTGATCCGCGTCAATTGCTCGGCATTGTTGAAGCGGGAATTGAGGTCCGCGTGAACCCCGGCAAAACCCAGGCCGGCGCTGGCGACTGCCACCGGAATTGCCCCGGTCTTCGACTTTCCCCAAACCAAAAAATAGACCACCGCCAGCACCAGCAAGGAGGCGGAAGTGAGAAACATCGTCCACGAGTTGGGC
>CAZMLP010000850.1:0-2092 GCA_964566745.1 uncultured Verrucomicrobiota bacterium
CGCGGAATATGTGCCTGAACCACCTCACCCGTTATCGCGCCCGCTGGCGGTTCTTCTCGGAGATGGCTCCGGAGGAGGAGGGCGAGCATCCGGTGGACGTCCCGGTCGAGAGCGTGACCAGCGCGGAGATGGATGATGCCGATCGCCGGGCGATGTTGGAGCGGGTTTTGCAAAAGCTGCCCTCCGCGCAGCGCGTCCCGCTTGTGCTCTATCATTTTGAGGACATGAGCTACGAGGAGATCGCCGTCAAAATGCGCATCTCCCTCGCGAAAGTGAAGACGGACATTCATCGCGCCCGCGAGACGCTGAGAAAGTATCTCAAAGGCGCGGCGGCGAATGATCCCGGGTGGTTTGGCGCGCCGCAACCGCCGCCGCCGGCCAGCAATAATGACGGGTCACGCCGTCTCTCGTTGTGCGCCACCGGGTTTGCGCCCGAAATTGTGTTTAACCAAAGGCTTTTATGAACGAGCAACCGCAAGAACCGCTCGAGAGTTTGATTCACCGCGAGCTGCGGCAGTTGCCCCCGCGCCGCGCGCCGCGAACGCTGGCGCCTCGGGTGCGCGCCGCCCTGGAAGCCCGCGCCCGCCTGCCATGGTGGCGTCGCGCCTGGACGGGCTGGCCGCTCGGCATGCAAGTGTTCTCGGGCGTTCTCGCCCTGCTGCTCGTCGGGTTTCTCGGCTATGCCACAGTGATGATTTGGGAGAGCAGTTTCACGGCGAGCCTCGCCGCCCGGGTGGCCTCGGCATTTGACTTTTCCGGTCCGGGTTGGGACTTGGCCCTTTCTTTGGGCAACGCCGCGCTCGTGGCAGCCCGATCGTTCGGTCAATTGGGATTAATGATCGCGGGCAGCGCTGTCCTTTGCTTGTACCTTTCCTGTTTCGGCCTCGGCACCGCGTATTACCGCGTCATGGTGCGGCCGCGTTAAATCGGCCCTCGTGGCCCTTTGTTCGTTTATGAAAAAATTTGGAATTCTTTTCCTTTTGCTGGCGCTGTGCCTGTGTGTGCCCGCGCCGCGCGCCTGGGCGCAACCTGCGGACCCGCCGCCGGAGCCGCCGGAAACCATCGGCACGCCGACCACGCCAAAGGCCAGGCACGAGCTCCGCTTGGAGGAGAATGACGTGGTTATCAACCACTCCCGGCCGCACGAGGTCTTCATGTATGACCGCGATGTGACGGTGAAGAAGGGGGAGCGCGCGCGCAATGTGGTCGTCATTACCGGCAACGCCACTGTGGACGGCGAGGTGGAGCATGACGTGGTGGTGATCAACGGGACAGCGACCGTGAACGGTCATATCCGGGAAGGGTTGGTGGTGGTGGCGGGAGATGCGGTGCTGGGACCCAAAGCGCGAATTGACCGTCACGCGACGGTGGTGGGTGGTGTGCTCAAGGCCGAGGAGGGGGCGCAAGTCCGGGAACGCCAGGAAATCCCTTTGGGCCCCGGCGTGGGTGTGTTGCAAGGCGGTTTTAGCTGGCTGACCAAGGGTGTCATGCTCGCGCGTCCTTTGCCGCCGCAGGTCGGATGGGTCTGGGTGGTGGCAGGCATCTTTTTCCTCATCAATGTCCTCATGGCCACCATGTTTCCCCAACCAGCGGCTGCTTCCGTTGCCACACTGACACAGAAACCGGTGGCCTCCTTTTTTACCGGCATGGTGACGATTGTGCTTTTCCTTCCCTTCCTGATTTTGCTCATCGTCTCGGTCGTCGGCATCCTGGCCATTCCCTTGGTCATTTGTGGCTTGGTGGGGGCGGTTGTATTCGGGAAAATGGTGGTTTATCGCTACGCGGGCCAACAGTTTTCCAGCCAGTTGGGATTTGGCTCTCTAGGCACGCCATTGCTGGCTTTGGGCATCGGCACACTGATGTTCTACCTGCTTTACGCGGTGCCGGTGATTGGTTTGCTCGTCTGGCTGGCGGCCACGGTGCTGGGCCTGGGAACAGTGTTGCTCTCCGCCCTCCAAAGTTACCGCGCTGCCTCGGAGGCCAGTGCCCGCGCCGCCGCGGCCGCCATGCCAACCCCGGGAGTCTATCCGGGAATGACGACCGACGCCACCGGGGCGCCAGTGCCTGGCGCCGCCTTGCCGGAGGCTTTGGC
>CAZMLP010000851.1:0-2255 GCA_964566745.1 uncultured Verrucomicrobiota bacterium
GGATCGCGATCACAGCGTCCACAACCACTCCCTGCCGCACGAGAGCCCGCCCGTAATGACAGTGCCGTTGGTGATTCTGGCGGTCTGCGCGGTGTTGCTGGGTGTCATCGGGACGCCGGTCTGGCCGTGGTTCGAATCATATCTGAATGGCCACCACGTCACCTTTGAATTCTCACGCCTCGTTGATTCACTGCCGGTGATGTTGGTTTCCACCATGATTGTCGCGGCAGGAATCGGCGTTGGTTGGATGCTCTACGGCAAGCAACCCGCCACGACGGCCGATCAGTTGGACCCGCTCCAAGTCCTGCAACCCTCGGTTTTCCAATGGTTGCGCTGCCGCCTCTACGTGGACGAGCTTTACGAGTGGAGCGTGATTACTTGGACTCGCGTGACGGGGCAATTGAGCAGCTGGCTGGACGCGGTGATCATCAATGGCGCGGTTCATCTCGTCGCGTATTTTGCGTTGGGGATGGCCTGGCTGGACCGGTTCATTGACGAATATGTCGTGAACTTCGGGTTTGACCGTGGTTGTGACTCGGTGCGCGGACCGGCCGGCTGGCTCGCGCGTTTTCAAAACGGGCAAGTCCAAAACTATCTGCGCGTCATCGGCGTGGGGCTGGTCGTGTTGCTCTTGTTGCTGGCATGGGGAGGGCGCTCGTGACCGGATTTCCCTGGCTTTCCGTCATCACGTTCACCCCGCTGATCGGGGCGTTGATGCTTTTTGGGATGCCCGCCGGGCGCCCGGGCTTGGCGCGCCGGTTCGGCTTGTTTTTCAGTTTGCTCGCGGGGGTTATGGCGTTGTTCGTCTGGCGCGACTTCGACGCCTCCTCCAGTGACCTCCAATTTGTGGAGCGCGCCGAGTGGATTCCCACGCTGGGGGTGCAATATTTCGTTGGAATTGACGGCTTGGGCCTCGTGATGGTGCTGCTTTCGGCATTCGTCACGCCGTTCGCCATGCTTGCGTCCTGGCGCGTTTCCAGCCGTGTGAATCTTTACTTCGCGCTGCTTCTGCTGCTTCAGGCCGGGTTGTTTGGCGCGTTCACCGCGCTGAACTTTGTCCATTGGTTTATTTATTGGGAACTCGCCCTCGTGCCCGCGTATTTTCTCGTGAAACTGTGGGGCGGTGAGAAACGGGTGGCGGCCGCCACGCAATTCTTTGTCTATACACTCGTCGGCAGCGTGGCGATGTTGTCAGCCTTTCTCGCCCTCTATCTGGTCTCGGGAACGTTCGATCTCGTGGAACTCGCGGAGAAGGGCCGCTCTGGGGAATTGGCCGATCTTCTGTCACTGCGGATGACTTGGTTCGAGACGTTTCGCACCAAGGAGGAACTGGCGCAATTTATCTTCCTGCTGGCGTTTCTCGGCTTTGCCGTGAAGGTGCCGCTCTTTCCCTTTCACACCTGGCTGCCGGTCACGTACAGCGAGGCGCCGAGTGGCGTGACCATGGTGCTCACTGGCGCAATGTCTAAAATGGGCGTGTATGGATTTCTCCGCTTGTTGCTGCCGATTTTTCCTGACCAAATGCGCGCGGTACTGACTCCGCTGCTCTGGCTGGCGGTGGCGACCATCGTGCTCTCGGCATTTGCCGCGCTGGCGCAACGCGACCTGAAGCGAATTCTCGCCTACTCGTCGGTCAACCATCTCGGGTATTGCCTGCTGGGCATTTTCGCCGCGTTGCAGGCGACCGGCCCGGAAAAAGCGTGGAGCATCGAGAAGACCGGCGCGTTGAACGGGGTCATCCTTCAATTGTTCAATCACGGCGTGACCGCCTCGGCGCTGTTCTGTTTTATCGCGTTCATCGAGCAACGCGCGGATGGCCGCCGGGGACTGGAGGATTTCGGCGGGGTGCGAAAAGTGGCGCCGGTATTCTGCGGACTGATGGGAATCGCGTTGTTTGCGTCCCTCGGATTGCCCGGCCTGAACGGTTTCGTGGGCGAGTTTCTCATCTTCAAAGGAGCCTGGCCGCTGGCTCCGTGGGCCGCGACGCTGGCCACCGCCGGTTTGCTCGTCACCGCGATTTTTTTGCTGAACATTTTGCAGAAAGTGTTTTGCGGTCCGTTGAACAACCCGGCGCCCGCGTTTCCTGATTTGGCACCGCGCGAGCGCCTCATTGTCCTCCCGGCGATCGTGCTGATGTTTGTGCTGGGAATTTATCCGCAGGCATTGATTGGGCCGGTTAACGCGACCGTGATGAACGTGGTCGAGCAACTGAAGTTCTGAACCGCCATGCTCGCCTGGACCATTTATTTTTCCTT
>CAZMLP010000852.1:0-2222 GCA_964566745.1 uncultured Verrucomicrobiota bacterium
TGGTCGCGCCGCGGCCGGTGCTACTCGCGAACGCCACCGAGGACCAATGGGCGAATCCGGCGGGGCAGTTCGAGGTCCTAAAGGCGGCGGAACCGGTTTACAAGCTGCTCAACGCGGGCGGCGTTGACGCCGATCGTATGCCCGAGGAAGGGAAATTGATTTCCAGCGCGCCCGGGTTTTTTATCCGACCCGGCAAACACTCCATGACACCGGTGGATTGGGCAGCCTTCCTTGATTTCACCGACGCGCATTTCAAACCGGCTCCCAAGAAAAAGTAGAATTGGCGCTGTGGAAGTTCGCGCTTATGCCGTTGGACATGGCGCGGGAAAACTCAGGCCAAGCCTGATCGAACCAGCATTGCCTGGATTTCGGCACGACCGACGCCGAGTTTAGGGGCGGCGGCGAAGAGGTCTTTCAGATCCACCGGATACCAGTTGGCCGGGTTCGGTTTGGCGAGACCGGCGACGTCGAACGGTGCGATGGTGGCCAGGATGAGTTCCTGCAAGCGGGACAACGCCGCTGGAGATTGCAGCGCGGGAGGGACCAATTCGCACGCGGCACGCAAGCCGGGGCCGAATTGAGGATCGCGATTTAACAGAAAGCCGCGCGCTTTTTCGGGATGGCCGAGCCGCCGGACTGTTTCCGAGTAACTGGCGGCGGCGAAGTAGAGGAGCGTGAGCGGAACGAACACCTCGAAATTCCGCATGCTGGCATAAAGGGCGGCGACGAGCCGCTCGGTGACGTCCAATTCCTGGTCGATGACCCGCCCATATTCGGCCAGGCGTGCCTCCAACTCGGGCTGTTCCCATGCGTCCACAAGGATGCCGGCCAGGCGCGTGATGCCCAGCAGCGTGAGCGGAAAGCCGGAGGAGAGCAGCGGATCAATGAAACCCGCTGCCGATGGGAGCAACGCCCAGCGGGGCCCGGCGAACGCCGCTCCACGAAAGCAGACCCGAGGTATTCGCATGAAGGGCAGCAGTGGACGCGCTCCCGCGAACTGTTCGCGAACGGAAGGAAGCCGGGCCAGCAGTCGATCCCACGCGGGCGCCCCCTCGGCGAGGCCAAGCCTGGCAGCGCAGTCGTCCGTGCAAGCAACTCCGGCGCTCGTGATGCCGTTATTGAACCGCAGCATCCAAATCCAGCCGCCATCGAAGACGTGATGGAGCGCCGCGTCGTCCAGGGGATAAGGCGGCGTGCCATTGGTGGAGGCATGAAGCGAGTCCCAACGCCGCACATCACTGAAATGAGTGAACAAGGCCTGTGTCGGTGGCAGGTGCGGAGGCGCCTTTTCCGGAAGACCCAGCAGGTGATGCAGGCATCCGCGCGGACCGGTGGCATCAATCACGAACTTTGCCCGGAGCGAAACCTCTTTTCCAAGGCGCTGGCCGGCGAGTCGGGCGCCGTCCGCGTCGAACGTGACCGCGCTCAGCTTGGTTTCATCCAGATACCCGGCGCCGAGCGCCTGCGCCTCGCGGACGAGATGGTGGTCGAAGTCTGGCCGATACCAGTGCGTGTCCGAGACTTCGTTATTTGGGCTGGCTGCCACCAGCAATTGGTCTCGATGGCCGGCACAGTGTTGAAACGGCTGGTCGAGCGAGTGGTGAAGAAAGGTGAAACCCCGCTTCAGGCCGCACGCGATTTTTGGAAATTCCCTTTGCCATGCGCCCCATTTCGAGAGGGATCGCAAGCGGGGCAGATCGTATTTG
Source organism: uncultured Verrucomicrobiota bacterium (assembly GCA_964566745.1). GTDB lineage: Bacteria > Verrucomicrobiota > Verrucomicrobiia > Limisphaerales > CAZMLP01 > CAZMLP01. The sequence goes on from CAZMLP010000852.1 coordinate 1,707, forward strand.
GCCGCGATTTCCTCGATTAACAGGTTGGCCAGCGGGGTGGAGGACTCACCGATCACGAAGCGCGGATGCCGGCCCCGCTCGAGGAGCACGACACTCCGGCCGAGTCGGCGCATGATCATGGCCATCAGCGAGCCACTGAAACCGGAGCCGACGATGGCGATGTCAAAATCGGTGTTCATTCGCAAGAGCAGGGGACCGGCGGATCCAGGACTTGGTTAAGATTGGCGCGGCGCAGGCGTTCCACACGGGCCGGTCCGCACAGGGGGCACGTCGCAATGCGACCGATGTCCCACAAGTCGGTAAAGACCCGGCCTTGACGGAGGCCAACTCCATATTCGGCCGCCGCCTCGACAGTGGCCAGAGTCGGCGGAGCGAACTCACCCCGAGCGGCGAGCTCGTCCAACGCGCCGTTGCCCGGGCGTGTCGGAATCAATGAGGCCGCCGTCGCGCCGCAGGAAAAGGCGAAATCAATGGAGCGCTTAGCCCAGTACAATGCCTGCGCTTCATCGAGGAAAG
>CAZMLP010000853.1:0-1531 GCA_964566745.1 uncultured Verrucomicrobiota bacterium
GCTGCGCTACTTCGAGGGCCGGAGTTTGCGGGAAGTCGGGGTTGCGCTGGGAAGCAGCGAGGACGCCGCCCAGAAACGGGTCAACCGGGCGCTGGAGCGCTTGCGCGGCTTTCTTTCACGTCATGGCGTTACCACGGCTGGCGCGGGGCTGGCGGGAATCCTTTCGGCGAATGCCATTGATGCCGCGCCCGCCGGGTTGGCAGCGTCCGTGGCGGTGCGCGTCGCGGCAACAGTCGTGCCTCAAGCAGTGGCGGTTGGCGCTTTGAAAACATTGCTTATGACCACTTCCCAAAAGATCGTAATTTCCACGATGCTCGCCGTGGCCGTTGGAACCAGTGTTTACGAGGCGGCGCAGGCCGGGAAATTGCGTGCCGGGTTGCGCGCGGCCAACGAGCGCCAACGGCCGCTCTTGGAGCGCGCAACGCAACTTCAAATCGAGCGGGACGAGTTGGAAAAGAGGTTGAGGGCGGCGCTGGCCCGAACGGACGAGTTGCAACGGGGCATGGCCGAGGTGCCCAAATTGCGCGGTGAAATGGCCCGGTTGAAAGCAGCCGACCTGGCGCCTGAAGCGGCCACACCCGCCGCAACCTATGTTCGCGCCATTGCGAAACGAGTTGATCTGCTGAAGCAAAAGCTGGCGCAGATGCCGGAGAAGAAAATTCCCGAGATGGCGTTGGTGGGCGAGGAGGCTTGGGTGAAAGCGGCGGCTCTGGGAAAGGTGGATTCTGACGCGGGGCTGCGGTTGGCGTTTCGCGAGGTGCGCAACCAGGGAAAGCACCGGTTCGTTGACCTCATCAAGGAGGCCATCAAAAATTACGCCGCCGCGAACAACGACCGGTTGCCCACCGATCTCGCGCAGGTGGCGCCGTTTTTCAAGGAGCCAATCGACGCCTCCGTTTACCAGCGTTATCAATTGTATCACCCCGGTGCCAGTCTCAAGGACCTTGCGGAAAGCGATACGCTTCTGCTGGAAAAGGCGCGGGCCGACGAGGAGTATGACAGCATTTTCACCATCGGCCTAAATATGCTTGGTGTGGACCAAACGGGCGGCGGCAACTAGTTTTTGCCCTGGCACAGCATCGGAGACCACGCGACTTCAACAGCCTTGGGCCTGTGCCGGCCAGCCGCGCCATCAGAAACAAGTCGAATCTTCAAGGCGCAATCAAATGGCGGCAGACATAGAGGAGGATTTCCAAATTGTTGTTCTTGGTCTCTTGCGCCTGATTCGGCGAGGCGAACGCCTCGGCGCCGGTGACAAACGCGATCCGCCCGGCACCGCGTTTGCCGAGAACCATCCGGAAGCCGGGCCGGTCTGTGCCGGGCCCCGAAGCGGCGGGTTGCTTTAAATCATTTGGCACGAGCGCCATTTCACTCAAAGCCTCCTCGGCGGCATCCAGCAACCGCGTTTTCGGACTTTGGAAACGGAGCCCCTCGAAAAGCCCGGAGTTGAAAAGCTGAGACTTGGCCGGAACCGGCTCCGGGTTGAGGGCGAGTCGATAGTGCCTCAACAAAGAGCGGATACCCGCGTCCG
>CAZMLP010000854.1:0-9435 GCA_964566745.1 uncultured Verrucomicrobiota bacterium
TCACGCCTATTCCGGACCAGTCCGTTGCCGCTGAACATGGCTCGTTTACCATTCCGTTCATTATTGGCGACTTGGAGAGTCCCGCTGAGGTGTTGTCGCTTTCGGTCGCGTCCACCTTTACCAATGTAATACCGGTTACGAGCGTTGTATTTGGAGGTGGCGGTTCCAATCGTTTTGTCACCATCACGCCGGGTCCTAATCTGCCCGGTGTGTCGCGGATAACGATTTCAGTTAAAGACCCGCAAGGTGGTGTCGCTGAAACCAGCTTCAACGTATCCATCACGTCCGAGAACACCGCGCCAGAAATCTCGCATATCCTGGATGCTGTTGTGAACGAGGACGCATCAACGGGTGAAATACCGTTTTTGGTGGCGGACCAAAAAACACCGGCCGGAGAGCTGCTTGTAACCGGACATGCGGGAAATACGAGTCTCGTGCCGGACGCGGGTTTCGTGTTTGGCGGCTCTGGAATCAGCCGGACCTTGCGAATAATCCCGGCCACCAACCAGTTCGGATCATCGACGATCACTATAGGCGTCAGTGACGGCCAAATCACCACATTCACGAATTTCACGCTAACTGTTTTGCCAGTGAATGACTCTCCTTTGGTCCGATTAATTACTCCGGCGGAAGGAGCCTCGTTCATTGCATCGGAGTCCGTGATTATCGAGGCGGACGTCGATGACATAGACGGACAGATAACTCGGGTCGATTTTATTGCCAATGGCTCCCGGATTGGCTCGTTGACCGCACGTCCATATCGCCTTGTTTGGACAAACACGTCCGCGGGCGATTATTCGATTGCCGCCGTGGCCACAGACGACGCTGGCGCGACAGTCGGCTCGGCACTTGTCCACATCCAGGTAAAGCCATCCCCACCCTCGCTACGAATCACCGATTTATCGGAAGGGATCATCCTTTTTTGGCCGGCCGCCGCCGCGGACTTTGTCCTCGAAGCGGCCTCTGATTTGCGCTCCGGCAATTGGAGTGCAATTGAACAAACACCGACAGTGTCGAAAGGCGAGTATTCTCTAAAAGTTGACTCCTTAACGGGCGCGCGATTTTTTAGGCTGCGACGTCCGTGAATGAGGCAAAATTGGAACCGCGACGGTCGGATCGGGTTGTGGGGCATTGACCAACGACAAGGAATGTTATTACCTTCAGGCCATGGAGCACAGACATAGCGAGACAAGGCAGGGGCGCGTCCAATCAGCGGGTTCCCTGGTCGGAATAGGCCGCTCTTCCCGGCCATTTTGGCGGGTGGTATTTAGCCTTCTGATTTGGGGATGGAGCCTTTCCATTTTGGCGGCGGCCACGCGCGCTCTAAAAGTCGCTGACGCCGTCATCGCGGCTGGTCAAACAGGCGCTGTGGTCGTGCAAATGGACACGCAGGGAGACGAGAACGCCCTGGGTTTCAGCCTGAATTTTGATCCCGGCCAACTCCAGTTTGTCAGCGCAGCGGCGGGTGGCGGGGCTGCCACGGCCAGCCTGAATGTCAACAGCGCGCAGGCGGCCTCGGGACGGATTGGCGTGGCGCTGGCCTTGCCGACGGGCAACACGTTTGGCGCCGGCACGGTTGCTATGCTGACTGTAAATTTCACCGCCATTGGCGCCGGCGGACCCGTCACGGTTTCTTTTGGAGACCAGCCCATCGCGCGGGAAATCGTCAACGTGAACGTGGAGGATTTGACCGCGACATACGCCGATGGAACGGTGACCGTCCAGGGAGGCTCTTCCGGGAACCATCCGCCGGTGATGAGCGCGATTCCCGACCAGACATTGAATCAAGGGGCAAACTTGACCGCCAGTTTCACCGTGTCGGACAGTGAGACGCCCGCGGCGCTTTTGACGGTCACCGCCACTTCCCGCAACCAAGCTCTCGTCCCGGACTCGAATCTGTTCGCCGGTGGCAGCGGCGCGGACCGGACGCTGGTGGCGATTCCGGTGGCGGGGCAGGTGGGGACAGCCATCATCGCCCTGACGGTCAGTGACGGCGACCTGGCGGTGACCAACACCTTTTCCCTGACCGTGCTGGGCGGACAGCAAGCTCCTGTCCTTTCCGTCATTGAAAACCAAATCCTTGTCGCCGGTGTCACTGGCCCGCCAATTCCTTTCGTGGTGACCGACGCCGACACTCCGGGCGACAAGATATCGGTGACCGCCTCCTCGTCGAATCAAGCATTGCTGCCAGGCGATAATTTAGCGGTCATCGGCACGGGAAACAACCGCACCCTGTCGATCCGGACAGTGGCGGGCTTGACCGGATCGGTGATCATCGCGTTGACCGCCCGGGACAAAGACGGCAACGAGGGCAGCCGGCAATTTGTCCTGACCATCACCAGTTCCAATGGAAAACCATCCATTAGCCCGGTGGCCGACCAAATTTCCGTCGATTCCGCCCCGGTGAGCATTGCCTTCACGGTGGGAGATTTCGAAACCGCGCCAGCCCAGTTGGTGGTCCAGGCCAGTTCGTCCAACCAGGCGGTTCTAAGCAATTCCGGAATCCAGTTGGGCGGCTCCGGCGAGTCCCGGACCCTGACGCTGACTCCGGTGGCCAATCAACTGGGGGCAAGCACGGTGACTTTGACCGTGAGGGATGAAGGCGGACTCACGGCCAGCACCTCGTTCCAACTGACGGTAAAATCCAACACCCCCCCGGTGATTGCGGCTGTCCCGGACCAAGTCGCGAGCCAGGGCGTTTTGGAAATTCCCCTGACAATTGGCGACAGTGAGAGCCCGGCGGATCAATTGACGTTGAGCGCGGCTTCCACCGTCACCAGCTTGATCCCCGTCGCGAGCATCGTTTTCAGCGGCAATGGCCCAAACCGCCTGGCGACCATCACTCCGGCGGCCCGGCGGTCCGGAGTGTCGCGACTAACGATAACCGTCAAAGATCCCCAAGGCGCGTCGGCGGAAACCAGCTTTGACGTGAGCGTCACCGCGGTGAACACCCCGCCGGAGATTTCGGGCATTGCGGATGTGACGGTGAACGAGGACACGGCGACCGCTGACATTGGCTTTCTGGTGTCGGATCAAGAAACGCCGGCCGGAGCGCTGGTGGTGAGCGGACACGCGGTGAACACCAATTTGGTGACGGCGGCAAGCTTCACTTTCGGCGGGACAGGCATAAGCCGGACGGTGCGGGTGCTTCCCGCCACCAACCAATTTGGGTCGACCCTGGTCACCATCAGCGTGAGCGACGGTGCGAGCATCACCAGCACCAATTTTACACTGACCGTTTTGCCGGTGATTGACCCTCCGTTAATTTCACCCATCGCCGACCAAACCACCACCATCGGAACGCCCACGCCGTCCATCGGCTTCACCATTGGCGATCCGGAAACTCCGGCAGAGGAACTAAAATTGACGGTGGTATCGTCAGATCCGGTGCTGATTCCGCCGGGCAACATTGTTTTCGGCGGAGGCGGTTCAAACCGGACGGTGGTGGTGACCCCGGCTTCGGGAAAAACGGGAGCCGCCGCCATTACCATTACGCTTGCTGATCTCGGGGGACTGGTGGCGACCACCTCGTTTAAGGTGGTGGTGGTGGGACCGCCTCCGAACCAACCGCCGCAAGTCCAGTTGGTGGCTCCCACCAACGGCGCCGTGATTTTCGCATCGGCCCCCGTGACGGTCGAGGCTGAGGCCAGTGATTCCGACGGGCAGGTGGCCCAAGTCGAATTGCTGGCCGACGGCTCGCGGCTGGCCGTGTTGACCACCCCACCGTATCGTTTTGCTTGGGCGAGCGCGGCTGTCGGGACTCATGTGTTAACTGCGATTGCCACCGACGACGCGGGCGCCACAAATGTTTCGGCCGGGGTGATCATCCAAGTGACGGCTCCACGGCCGGCCAACGACGATTTTGCCAATCGCGCCTTCCTGACAGACAACGCGGCGACGGTGGCGGCGACAAATCAAAACGCCACGGTCCAGCCGGGCGAGCCGAACCACGCCGGGAAGCCGGGTGGAGCCTCACTGTGGTGGTCGTGGACGGCCCAAGTTTCCGGACCGGTGACGGTGAGCACACTGGGCAGCAGCATCGACACGCTCCTCGCGGTTTACACCGGCTCCTCGTTGACCAACCTGCAAGTGGTGGCCGCCAATGATGACGATCCGGACGGCGGCAGCACCAGCCGGTTGTCTTTCATCGCCGTGGCCGGCACGCAATATTCCATTGCCGTTGACTCGTTTGGCGGCGCCACCGGCGTAATCCAATTGAATCTGCAGGCCACGCAACCGGCGGGACCGGCGCTCAAAGCGGAGATTTCGGGGAAGAATATTATCCTTTCCTGGCCGACCAACGCGACTGGTTATGTCGTGGAAGGATCGAGCGATCTCACGCCCAACGGTTGGACAAGCATAGGCCAAAACCCGGTGGTGGCGGGCGATCAATATTCGCTGAAAGTAAACGCGGCGACAGGAAACCGGTTCTTCCGGCTCCATCGCCCATAATTCAAAACCTTCAGCCGCCGCAAAGGCGCAGAAGTTCCGCCTCGTCGATGACTTTCACGCCGAGCTTTTGCGCTTTTTCGAGCTTCGAGCCGGCTTCCTCTCCGGCCACGACGTAGTCTGTTTTCTTGCTGACACTGCCGCTCACCTTGCCCCCGGCGGCCTCGATTTTTGCCGCGGCCTCCTCGCGCTTCAGGGTGGGCAGGGTGCCCGTGAGAACGAAGGTGAGACCCGCCAAGGGACCGAGGGCGGCGGCGGGGTTGTAGAGCGCGGAATTGAAGTTCAACCCGGCCTTGCGCAGGCGCTCGATGAGCTTCGCGTTGTCCGGGTTGCCGAACCACTCGAACAGGCTCTTGGCGATGACCTCGCCGATGTCCTCGATCTCGGTCAATTGGGGCAGACTCGTGCCGCGCAAATCGTCGAGATTTGCAAAGCTGCGTCCGAGCGACTTCGCCACGCCCGCGCCGACGTGCAAAATTCCGAGGCCAAAGATCAGCCGCCAAAGGTCGCGCTGTTTGCTGGCATTGATGCCGTCGATAAAATTTTGGGCCGATTTCTCGCCCATGCGCTCCAGCGCGGCGAGTTCTCCCGCAGTCAGGCGATAAAGATCGCTCACGTCGCGCGCCAGGCCGCTCTTCACCAGTTGGGCCACCAGCACCTCGCCGCCGCCCTCGATGTCCATGGCGCCGCGCGCGCACCAATGCTCGAGGCGCCCGCGAACCTGTGCCGGGCAATCGGGGTTCACACATCGCAGGACGACGCCGGTGGCCGCACCCGCCTCGCGGGAGACTTGAGAGCCGCATTCGGGACAGGTCTTGGGGAACTCGAACACTGTCTCGGCGCCCGTGCGCTTCTCCAACGCCACACCCACCACGGCGGGGATCACCTCACCGGCTTTTTCGATGGTGACGATGTCGCCGACACGGATGTCCTTCCGCCGCAGTTCATCCTCATTGTGAAGAGTGGCGCGGCTCACGGTGCTGCCGCCGACGAACACCGGCTCCAACTCGGCCACCGGGGTGAGCGCGCCCGTGCGGCCCACTTGAATCGTGATGGCTTTGAGTCGCGTGGCGGCACGCTCGGCGGGGTATTTGTAGGCAATGGCCCAGCGGGGGGCCTTGGAGGTGAAGCCCGCCCGCTCGCGCAACGCGATGGAGTTGAGTTTGATGACCGCGCCGTCCGTGTCGTATTTGAAGCCGTGCCGTAACTGGTCCAGTTCCGTGATGGCGGCGTCCAGTTCCTCGAAGGAGTGGCAATGCCAGGTCCGCTCGGGGGTTTTGAAGCCCAATTGCTTTAGCCAGCCCAGCAAATGTTCTTGGGTGGCTTGAGGTTTGGCTCCTTCCACCACGCCGACCCCGTAAAGCACGATGTCCAGCGGGCGGCTGGCGACGAGCTTCGGATCAAGCTGCTTGAGCGTCCCGGCGGCGGTGTTGCGGGGATTCACGAACAACTCCTCGCCTGCCGCCTCCCGTTCCGCGTTCAGTTTTTTGAAGACAGCGAGCGGCATGTAAACCTCGCCGCGCACCTCCAAAATTTTCGGAATGCCTTCGGCGTCGCGGCCCTTGGCGGAGGGAGGGTGTAACACAAGCGGGAGGCTGCGAATGGTGCGCAGGTTGACGGTGATGTCATCACCGTTTGTGCCGTCACCGCGAGTGGCGCCGGTGGCGAGCACGCCGTTTTCATACCGCAGGCTGACGGCGAGGCCGTCCACCTTTGGCTCGACGATCCACTCAAGTGACTCGCCGGGCAGGAGTTTCTGGACGCGGTTCACAAACTCGCGCAATTCCTCGCGGGAGTAGGTGTTGTCCAGGCTCATCATCGGGATGGAGTGCTGGACGGTCTTGAACTCGGTCAACGGCGCGCCACCGACGCGCTGGGAAGGGGAGTCCGGCGTGGTCAACTCGGGGAATTGATTTTCCAAGTCGAGCAACTCGCGGTAGAGGCGGTCGTATTCCTGGTCGCTGACCGCGGGTTGCGCCAGGACGTAGTACGCGTGGTCGTGCGCGCGAATCTCGCGGGCCAGGGCGGCGTGACGGCGACGGGCTTCAGCGATGTTCATGAAAAAGCGACGAGTTACGGCAAAAATCAACCCTGTCAGTCGTTAAGAAACACGCCGTTTCAATTCAACGATAACGTGTCCTGGAGGCTGTTCCATTGTCTGCCAACGGCCCGGCAGGAGCCTCGCCCCACCAGCCTTCGAATGTTCAAGCGCGCTTCGGATTCGGCCATTAGATGGTGTTTCAAGGCGCCGCCTCATTCGCCGAGAATATGCACCGCCACCTGGCGGGAGTGCGAGGCGGCGCGGTGCTCCCACAAATAGATTCCCTGCCAGGTGCCGAGCACAAGCGCCCCGTCCATCAATGGAATGCTCAGGTTCACGCAGGTCAGAGCCGTGCGGACGTGGGCAGGCATGTCGTCCTCGCCCTCGGAGGTGTGGCGGAAAAGCGGATCGCCGTCCGGCGCCAGCCGAGCGAAGAAACGCTCCAAGTCGCGACGGACCTCGGGATCGGCGTTTTCCTGAATCAGCAGGGACGCCGAGGTGTGGCGCACATGGAGCGTGGCCAACCCGGTCCGAAAGCCACACTCGTCCACGAGGCGCGCCACCTCCCCGGTGAACTCGTAAAAACCGCGGCCTTTCGTGCGGATCACCAACTCACGAGTGAATTGAGCCAGCATGACGCGCCGCTGGTGATTACTTGGAGCCTTCGGCCGCCGTTGGCGTCCCCTGGTCCAGTAACTTCTCCAACTCAGGATTGTGGGGATGGCCGGCCGAGATTGCCTTCTGATAATGCCAGCGGGCCAGTTCGGTGAACGGCGGCTTTTGGGTGATGTAAATAATCGCGAGATTATGGTGGGCACTGCCGTAATTGGGCGAGAGCTGGATGGCCTTGCGCAACGCGGCCTCGGCCGGGACTCGCTGGCCTTTTTCGCTGAGCGTGATGCCCAGATAGTTCTGTGTCTCGGGGTTGTTGGGATCGAGGCGGGCCGCGCGGCTCAGGGCGTCGAACGCGTCGTCAATTTTCTTTTCCTTGAACTTCAAGATGCCGAACAACGACCAGTTCTTGCTGTCATCGCCAGCCTCCTCCAGCGCCTTTTTGAGGTTGGCCTCCGCCTCGTCATACCGGTTCTGCTCCATCTGAATGACGGCGAGATTGTAGAGCGAGGTGGTGTTGTGGTCGTCCTGCTTCAACACCTCGCGATATTTCGTCTCGGCCTCCTCATAACGCCTGGCCTTGAACGCGCTCTGCGCCTCGGCAACCAGCATGCCGGCCTCCGGGCTGAGCCGCTTCTGCGAAGTCGTGGTTTTGGCCGGTTTGGTTTCGGCGGCGGCGACCAGCGCAAGGTTCCCTTGCGGCTCCTTGAAAAGCGCCAGTTCCTCCGGCGTGAACGGCACCTTCTTCGCCTCCAGCGCGTCCAGACGCGAGCGCAACGAGGCCACCTCGTTGTCCAGTTGTTTGGCGTCCCGCGAGCCGGGTTTGGCCGAGGCCTTCGACAATGTGTCCAACCGCTTCTGCAAATCGTCGCGCTCCTTTTCGAGTTTCTTCATCCGGTCCAAGTCCGCCTGGCGGGCCTTCGCGAGGCTTTTGCTTTCCTCGTCCAACCTGGATTGCAACGCGGCCTTTTCCTTCCTCAAGTCGTCCGCCACGGACTGGTTTTGCCGGGCAGTTTCGCGCGCCTCGACCAGTTGTTTCTCGATCTTTTCCTTGTCGGCCAGGACACGGTTGACCCGCTCGACCTCCTCCGGGCTGGCATTGGCGGGCACGGCGAGGCGCTTCTCCAGTTTCTTCTCCAGGCCGGCCTTTTCTTTTTCCAGCTCGGCCACGCTGGCGGCGCTGGCCTTGGCGGTTTTCCGCGCCTCGGCGAGTTGTTTCTCGAGGCCCTTCTGTTCCTTGCGCAGCGACTCGTTGGCCGACTTTTGCGCCTCCAGCTCGGCGCGGGCCTGTTTCAGTTGACGGGTTAAATCCTCCACCTTCGCCGGGTTGCCGCCCGCGGCGCGCACGTCGGCCAGTTGGCTTTTCAGGAAGTCGTTCTCCTTTTGCAACGCGACCAGCTTCTCGTGCTCGGAAAGGGAAGTCGTTGCGGACGGGACAACGGGGGCAGGCGTCGCGACTGGCGGGGCTTTCCGCAGGGAAAGGATCAACTGCTCCTGGTCGCTCAATTTCTTGTTTGCCTCGCCCAAGGCCCGGCGGGTTTGCTCCAGCACCTGGGGATCACCCGCCGCCTCGAGTCGATTTTTTTGCTGCTCGATCGTTGCCTTCAGCACCTCGTTTTCCTTGCGGGCCTCGCGCAACCTCTCCTCCGCCTGGGCCACCGTGTGGGGATCCACCGCCGCCGGTTGGGCGGTCAACGCCTCGCGCAGCTTGGCCTCGAGTTGGGCGCGGTCCGCGCTGAGGCGCCGCACCTCGTCGCGCAAGGTTTGCACCTCCTGCTCCGTGGCCGTCGAGGCCGGTTGCCCGGCGAGTTGCGGTTTCGGCGCCTTGACCTCCGGGGATTTGCTCTCCAGGGCCGACAGCTTTTCCGCGATGTATCCGAGCCGAAATTCGACGATTTTGGGATTCCAGGCAGGATTGTTGGTTTGCAAGCCGCGCAACTGGCCGCGCGCCTTGAGATATTGCTCGTACGCGCCCCGGGACTGGCCGGTCTCGTTCATGTCGTCCGCTTGCTTGATGAGGCGAAAGACCTCCACGTACAAATCATCCGGCCCGGCGGCAAATCCAATCATAACCCCGGTAAAAAGCGCCACGCCAGCAATCCATCCCAACTGTTTCATGCGGCGATTGTAGTTCAGGGTAGTCGCGGTTGGCAATGCGATTGCCGGGCGGAGAAATGACGAGGCCTCGAATGACAAATGACAAGGGAACGACCATGCCCCATCAAAATCCCAATCCCGATGCAGGGCTTGATCCGCCTTGATTCCTTCTGTTTTGAAGGAAAACGCCGAGGCGGCGGTATCCCCCAGAAGGAAACTTGGAGGGGGAAAGAAAG
>CAZMLP010000855.1:0-2870 GCA_964566745.1 uncultured Verrucomicrobiota bacterium
CCAATGATGCTCCACCGGATAAAGCGGTATCGTGACGCCGCAACGCAACCCCAGCTCGCGGGTCCACATGCCGCCGCAAAGCACGACATACTCGGCCTGGATCGAGCCAAGGTTGGTTTTCACGCCCGTCGCGCGCCCGTCTTTGTGCTCCACCTCCACCACGCGAACGCCTTCCAACACCTTCGCGCCGCGCGTTTGCGCGCCCTTGGCCAGGGCGTAGGCGACTTCTTTGGGGATGACCTTGCCATCGTGCGGCAACCAGGCGCCGCCGAGAATGTCATCCACGCGCAACAACGGCCACTTGGCGCGGGTTTCCTCGGCGCTGATAATATTCGTTTCCACGCCGAACCACTCGGACATCGCGGCGGTGCGGCGCAGTTGCGTCATGCGCGTCCCGGACTTGGCGACGATCAAGCTGCCGACTTGTTTCCACCCGACGTTGTGGCCGGTCTCCTGCTCGAGACCCGCGTAGAGTTCCGCGCTGTATTTGTTGATCTTCGTGAGGCTGTTCGAGGTGCGGAGCCGGCCAACCAGTCCGGCGGCGTGCCACGTGGTGCCGCCCGCAAGGGCAGTTTGCTCCAGCACGACGACGTCCCGCCAGCCAAGCTTGGTCAGGTGGTACGCCAGGCTGCAACCGACAATGCCGCCGCCGACAATCACCACTTTGGTCTCCGCCGGAATCGAGGAACTCATGCGCCACTTGTATCGCCAAGCAGGAGGCGGTTGCCATACCCGAAATAGGGGGGTGCGTTAAATGTAACGAGAAAGCCATACAGTCAAATCACGAAATCCGAATGTTGAATGACAAGAGCATCGCCGTGGCGCCGTGTGAAGAGTTTGGGGTTTCGCATGCATCCGGCCGGCGCCGGCGAAACCGGATCCGCCAACGGTTCCCCGATCATGCGCGCGTTTGTTTTCCCTTTACCGGCGGGCGATTTGCGTTTCTCCTCGCGTGCCCATGCAGCGGTTGAAACATCCGGTCTGGCAACTGGTCCTGGCGGCGATCCTGTGGAGTTCGGGAGGTCTGTTCATCAAAAAGGTGGACTGGCATCCCTTGGCGATCTCCGGCGGGCGAAGCCTCATCGCCGGGTTGACCATCCTGGCATTTCTGCCGCGCACGCGCATCTCCTTCTCGCCGGTGCAAATCGCGGGCGCTCTCGCCTACACTGGCACGGTGCTGCTGTTCGTCTGCGCGAACAAAATGACCACGGCGGCCAATGCCATCTTTCTCCAGTACACCGCGCCCATCTACATCGCCCTGTTTGGCGCCTGGTTGCTCAAGGAGCATCCTTCGCGCCTGGACTGGATATTGATCGGGGTGATGCAGGCCGGCACGGCCCTCTTTTTCTTCGGCCAACTCTCGCTGGCGGGCCTGTGGGGCAACGTGCTTGCCCTGGCGAGCGGTGTCTCGTTTGCCAGCATGGCGCTGCTCCTGCGCAAGCAAAAGGACGGTTCGCCCGCCTCCTCCGTGCTGCTGGGCAACTTTCTCACCGCCCTCATCGGGCTGCCGTTCATGTTGTCCAATCCGGTGTCCAAGGAGAGTTTGCTCAACCTCGCGTTCCTTGGCGTCTTCCAGCTCGGCCTCGCCTACGTGCTCTATACCTCGGCGATCCGGCAGGTCCGCGCCCTGGAGGCGACGCTCATCAGCACCATCGAGCCGGTGCTAAACCCGATTTGGGTGGCGCTCTTCCTGGACGAAAAGCCGACCGGCTGGACCCTCGCCGGTGGGGCGGTGGTGATCGGGGCGGCGACGGTGCGGGGCGTGGTCACGGCGCGCAACCAAGAGGCCGCGTAGCCCTCCGGTGACAAAAGAAAACGCGGCCGGAACCTCGCGATTCCAGCCGCGCTTATCGAAAAGGGAAGCCTTTAAAACTTGATCGCGTATTTGTGGTCGCCCAAGTCCTCGCGATGGGCCTCGTGGCAGGCCTTGCAGGTCTTGCCCACGCCGCCCCAAGCCGCCTTGGCTTTGTCGAGATCCCCGGCCTTGGCTGCCGCGGCGGTCGCGGCCGCGGCATTCGCCGCGTCCGTGGAGAGTTTCGCGGCGTCGTCGGTCTTGTGTTTCTTCCAGAAGTCTGCGGACTCCTTGAACGCCTTCTGCACCTTCTCCGCCGTCGCGGCGAGGGCCGCGGCATCTTTGCCATCGAGGGCTTGCTTGCTCTCCTTCATCGAGCCGCCGATCGCCTTCATCCACTTCTGCATCTGCTCGTTGTCGGCGTTTTGCGCCGACGCTGACAAACTGACGGCCATCAAGAGGCCAGCCACCACAGTGAGTCTCTTCATAATATGGGTTAATGCCTTCCCGGTCTGGTCGTCACGCGGCCTGGTCGCAGCGCGGCCAGCCGGGGTTCGGACGCGGATAGTGCGGAAAAATTGCCTTTTGTCCAGCAAACGATGGCGGGCGGGAGTTGGCGAATTTGCCTTTCGGAAAAGAAAAAGGCCGGAGCGAAAACGCCCCGGCCGTGCAAAATAATAAAATCAGGGTGTGGATTAACCGCGATCACGCCCGCCGCCACGGTAGCCGCCGCCGCCACCACCGCCGCCGCGGTAGCCACGATCACCACGGTCACCACCGCCGCCACCGTAGCCGCCACCGCCGCCGTAGCCACCGCCACCACCGCGAGGAGCGCGCTCCTCTTTCGGACGGGCGATATTCACTGTCAAGGCACGGCCTTGCAGCTCCTTGCCGTGGAATTGCTCCACCGCGCGGTTGGCTTCCTCGGACGAGCCATACTCCACGAAGGCAAAGCCGCGGGACTTGCCCGTGAACTTGTCCATCATGAGGTTGACGGAGGTCACCACGCCAGCCGCAGAGAAGTAATCCTGCAGGTCGTTTTCGGTTGTTTGGTACGAGAGGTTACCAACGAACAATC
>CAZMLP010000856.1:0-6996 GCA_964566745.1 uncultured Verrucomicrobiota bacterium
GCACCACGAAGCCGGGCAAATCCTGGTTCTCGCTGCCCAGCCCGTACGTGAGCCAGGAGCCGAGCGACGCCGCGCCCGCGCGGGGTGAGCCGGTGTAGAGGAACAATTCGGCGGGGGCGTGGTTAAACTGGTCCGTCCACATCGAGCGGACGATGGTGACGTCATCGACGATTTTGGTGAAATGGGGCATCACCTCGCTGACCCAGGCGCCGCTTTTGCCGTGCTGGCGAAACTTGTAAGGAGAGCCGAGAATTTTGGGGACGCCCTTGATGAACGCGAACCTTTGGCCCTTGAGCAATTCCTCGGGGCATGGTTGCAAGTGCAACTCGACGAGCTTGGGCTTCCAATCAAACAAGTCCAGCGAGGGCGGCGCGCCGGACATGTGGAGGTAGATGATAGACTTTGCCTTGGCCGGAAGCGGCGAGGGCTTGGGGGCGAGGGGATTGCCGGTAAAAGCCGGGGCGCTTGCCGCGCGGGAGTCTTGGGACAACAAACCACCCAGCGCCAGCGCGCCGAGGCTTAACCCCGCGCCGCCAAAAAACTGGCGGCGGGTCAGCGCGCGGGCCTCAAGCAATCGCGGGTTCATGGCGGGAATATCAGCGCATGGATGACACGAAAAGGTGTAGCCCGATCATGGTGGATGTCAACCGCAGTGTTTTTTCGATGGAAGCTGCCTCGGTGGAATCGCAAACCTGTACAAAAGAAATCGGGGCTGTTGCCAGCCCCGATCACGATTTGAAAATGTGATTCCTCTACCCGGCTCAATAGGTCTTGTCGGTCAAACGACCCGCCCGATAGCTCATCCAATGGATGTCGGCATCACCCGTCTTGGCGGGGGGGGCGTTGAAGGTTCCATTCTTATTTATTTTCAGCGCCACTGGAGAGCGTAAAGATGCAACCCAGCGGTGGACTTCCGAGTGACCGTCCGCGAAAGAGAATCCCGCCGCGTCGTTATGATACGTGGCAGGCAAGTCAATCCAGGAATTCACCCGCGGATTGAAGAAACCGGCGTCATTGATACTATCCGGATGCTCGTCCAAATAAACCCAAGTCTCCGACGGTCCTTGGAAAGTCATGTCGGAGACCTTCTTAATATGCTTGTACACGCCTGACTCCCATGGCCCCTCCTCCGCATTGCCCGCGCCGATGCCGATGTTTCCCGAGATGCTGCGGACGCGCTCGGTCCAACCTCTAGCAATCTGCGCCTTGGAGAGATTGTTGTCCGCCGGGCATTTATAGACGTATTTCGAATTCCCCATGTACTTGGCGAGCTTGGAGTATTTCTCCTCGGTCAAGAAAAGCGTGTTGGTGTTATCGGATTCCGTCCCGAAGGTCAGCCATCCGACCACCCAAGGCGCATTGGCGGCGGTGTTGGCCGCAGCACCGCCAGTGGCTTGGCCACCGTGAAAGCTCATGACGATTTTGTCGTCGTTATCGAGCATGTACATCTGCCAGGCGAGCATGACCTGCTTGAGGTTGTTCATGCACTTGATGCCTTGCGCCTTGGTCTTGGACTTGGCGAGCGCGGGCAGCAACATGCCGGCGAGAATCGCGATGATGGCGATCACGACGAGCAGTTCAATCAGGGTAAATCCCCGGGAAAACACACGGCGGAGACGGATTTTCATAGCAGTTCGGTTGTTCAGGTGACAGTCACTTCTAGAGCCTCACGCGTGGCGCGTCAATACTTTCGCGAGAATCAAATTATCTGTTCTCACGCGCTGGCTGGCTTGTCCGCACTATAGCAAAGTCTTGGAGCCGCGCACTGTGTTTTTGGAGGCACACAACTGGCGCGCGATGGGAAAATGCGGGGTAAAAAGTGATGATTTGCACCACAGGCAAGATCAGGCATTCCTCCACCGCCTCCGGTCCGGCGATCAGCCGCGAGCGCGCGGGCGCGGTCCGGGCAATGGCGCGGAGACATTGACGCCGTGCGCCAGGCAATAAGCCGCGTTGGCGACGTATTTCTCGGCCCACAGTTTTAGCCCGGCCCGTTGCTCCGCGCTTAAAGCCTTGACGACCTTCGCGGGCGAGCCGAGGACCATTGAACCGTCGGGGATTCTGGTGTTGTGAGTCACCAGAGCGTTCGCGCCGATAATGCATTGCGAGCCGATCACGGCGCCGTCCAGCACGGTGGCGCCCATGCCGATTAGAGTCTCGTCTCCAATGGTGCAGGCATGCACGATGGCCGAGTGGCCAATGGTCACGTAGTTGCCGACGAGGCAGGGAAAATCATCCGCCAAGTGCAGGACCGCGTTGTCCTGGACGTTGGAGTGATGCCCGACCACGATGCGATTGATGTCTCCGCGCAGCACGGCATTGTACCACACGCTGGAGTGATCACCGAGTGTCACGTCTCCCACCACGACGGCGCCGGTAGCGATGTAAACGTCCTGACCGAGTTGGGGTGGCTTTCGCAGGAAGGTGTCGAGTTGTTGATTCACGTCGGCCATGAAACTTTCATACGCGAATCGCCTGTGGCGCCAACAAAAACCCCGCCTCGTTTGCCGAGGCGGGTGATTCACCCGAAACATGCCTTGGTGCGCTCACCAATGGCCGTGGCGATAATAGGGGCCGAAACCGACCCGCAGGCTCACCAACGGAGCCGGACGATAATAATAGACCGGGGCGGGTTGCACATACACCACCGGGGCTGGCTGAACGTAAGTCACCGGTTGCTGCACAACCACTTGGGCCGGGGCAGGGGCGGGCTGGCAAGCGACGGGTGCGGCGGCAACGGTCGGAGCCGGGGCGACTGTCTGAACCGGAGCCACTTGAGTGTAAACGGGCGGTTGCTGCACGTAAGTCACGGGCTGCTGGACATAGACGGTCTGCACCGGAGGAGCGTAGTAAACGGGGGCGGGCTCGAGCGCGCGGGCCACAATCGAGGCGCCGACGACGCCCGTCAAAATCTTGCCGGTCAAGGCCCAGGCATGGTCCCCGGCTTGGGTGTTCTGGACAGCGCCCACCATCAGCGCGGCGGCTGTCAGGGTGGTTATCGCGGTTTTCATAATTTTTCTTTCGTTCAAGTTCTACTGGCAGATTTGACTAGGCACGCTATCTTTTATTCAAAGTCAGCTATCCTATTGTGAATCATAAACTTGCATGAACCCGGCCCACGGTCAGCATCCATCGCCGCCGCCCGCCAGGCGACGCATCCCGCGCTCGTTCAAGGAGTTAACTCCGACCAATGCCTTCAATCCCCGCACCTTTTTTCACGAGATGGTGTGGAAGGCATTGATGACCAAAAGGGTGGGTCAGCACAAAGAACCGGAATTTCCCAAATTGAAACACGGGCAGGTGGCCATCACATGGATCGGCCATGCCTCGTTCCTGATCCAGTTCGATGACTTGAATGTGCTGGTGGACCCCAATTTTGCCAACTGGCTTTTCTTACTCAAACGCATCAAGCGCGCCGGCCTCAAGCTGGAGCACCTCCCGCGCATTGACCTCGTCCTCCTCACCCACGCCCACTTTGACCACTTCCACAAACCAACCCTCCGCAAGCTGCCCTCGCCCAAAATCGGCGTCATGCCGTGGCGCATGGGAGACTTGGCGCGCGGACTGGGATTCGCCCGCGTGGTGGAGTTGCAGTGGTGGGAGTGCTTTGGGCATGCCGATTGGAAGGTGACACTCACGCCGTGCAAGCATTGGGGCGCGCGGGTGTTGAAGGATCACGAACGGGGCTATGGAGGGTTTGTGCTGGAGCACCAAGGCCGGCGGATTTATCACGCGGGCGACAGCGCGTATTTCGATGGCTTTAAGGAGATCGGGTCCCGCTGCGCTCCGGAAATCGCCCTGCTGCCCATTGGCGCCTATTATCCGGAGTCGTTTCGCAACGTCCACATGGGGCCGGACGAGGCGATCAAGGTGTT
Organism: uncultured Verrucomicrobiota bacterium; assembly: GCA_964566745.1. Classification (GTDB taxonomy): domain Bacteria; phylum Verrucomicrobiota; class Verrucomicrobiia; order Limisphaerales; family CAZMLP01; genus CAZMLP01. Next base: position 3,876 of record CAZMLP010000856.1, read on the forward strand.
CAAGGACCTCCGGTCGAAATGGTTAATTCCCATGCATTACGGCACCTTCAAGCTTTCCTTTGAGGCGATGGATGAGCCGCCACGCTGGCTGCAGGAGCTGGCGCACAAGGAAAAGCTGGTGCACCACTTGAAGATTTTGGAAGAGGGCGTGCCGCACGTTTTTTGAGCGGACGTCCCTCCTGGCTGGCGCGGCCGGTTTTCACAGGAAAAGAAGCTTTGGTCAAAAAAGGGCGCAATCTCGTCAATTATTGATAAGCTCGATTAATTTATCGCCGGTATTCGTTCTGCAATGTTTATGAAAACGAATACATCGCTCGCGGCGGTTCTACTGGCCTTGGCGCTTTTTGTCCCCCGAACGTCACACGCGGATGACTGGAAGGACAAAGCGATATCCCCTGTCACCAATCCGCTCTTCTTCGAGGATCCGCGCATCGACACGGAAATCAGGCCGATCTTCATGTGGCACAACATTGACAAGAGTTTCCTGACGGCGGGCGGAAATGTCCGGGTTTACGCCGCGCAGTTGCGCTACGCGGTGAACGACCGGCTGGCCATTATCGCCACCAAGGATGGTTTCATCGAGTTCAACCCCAAGTCCGGGCTGGCCCACAAGGATGGCTGGGGAGATCTCGGGGCAGGGTTGAAGTACGCGGTGATCGACGATCCGGCGCATCAGTTTATTTTAACGCCCGGTTTGAAGTTCGAGGCGCCCACCGGCAACAAGCGGGTGTTTCAAGGCAACGGCAAGGGCGAGTGGGATGTGTTCGTTTCCAGCACGAAAGGCTGGGATAACTTTCACATCACGGGAAGCATCGGCACACGCGTCCCGAATGACATGGACGCCGAGACGGCGCAGATGCACTACAGCCTGCAGCTCGATTATTTCATCTGCCGCTGGTTTATCCCGTTTGTCTCCGCGAACGGGTTCACCATGCTGACCGATGGCAAGGCGCTGCCCTTGACGACAGAGGGGTACGACCTGATCAATTTTGGCTCGTCGAATGTGAGCGGACGCACCCAAGTCGTGATTGGCGGCGGCTTCCGGTCGCGGGTGGCGGAGCATTTGTATCTGGGCTTTGCCTACGAGCGCGGAGTGACGAGTCCACACGGATTGTTTGACGACCGCTATACCGTGGATGTGATTTACCGGTTCTAACGCCGGAAGAGTGGCCCGGCTGGCGACCGTTCCATGCCAGCCCGGAAGTTCGTGTGAGAAACCGCCCGGCCCGCGCCCGCCGCGACCGGGCGGTCTGTTTTGCGCGATCGTCATGCCCGCTTGCGAGCGAGCGGGCGAGGCCCCATTCTCACGGAAAACTACGCCCCATGATTTTAATCCCTGTTCGTGTCGCTCCCAGCGGCATTCACGGCCTCGGCTTGATCGCCGCCGGGGCGATTCCAGCGGGCACGCCGGTGTGGCGGTTTCAATCCGGTTTTGATCGCGAGTTTTCGCCGGGGGAATTTGCCGCGTTACCGGCGGAGGCGCGAAAGCACATCCAGTGGTTTGCTTACCAGGAGCCGGCCAGTGGCGGCTGGGTGCTGAGCGGCGACCATGCGTGTTTCATGAATCACTCGGCCACGCCCAACACCGGCGCCCCGCCTGGTGTGAAGCCGCCGGTGACCACCGTGGCGTTGCGGGACATCGCGGCAGACGAGGAGATCACCTGCGACTATTTCGCCTTTGACGCCGAGGCGTGGAAAAAATTGGGGGTGGCCCCTGCTACTTCTTCAACTGGGGAGGAACGGGCGCGAACCATTTGATGCTGAAACCGTCCGCGCTCGCGACGCCGGCATAGATCGAATAGTTGAAGTATTTGGAGATTTTCTCGAACGGCGGCAGCAGCTTGTAGTCGAGCCAGGGCTTGGCAGGAGCCTTGTCCTCGTCATCATCGTCCTCATCATCCGGGTTTTTGGCTCCCGGCTTTTGGACGAGCTTGTCGAACAGCTCCGGGCTGTTTTTCGCGAGTTCCAGCATGCGGCGCAGGGATTCGCTTTGGTTCTCATAACCGAACCAGCCGGTGTTCATTCCGCCCACCCGCTGGGCGGCGTCATCCAGGCCGGGCGTGGCTCGCAATGGCTTGGCCGCGTCCTCGTGGTTCCGCAAATATTCCTCGAGTGTGGCGGCGTCCCCGGACATCGCCACGTAACCGCCGCTGGCGGCGAAATTGAAATACCGCTCGGCGAACTTGCTCTCGGGCGAGGGCGGCAACGGCAGGCTGTAGATTTTCTTGCCGAGAAACTCGCGTTCCTTCAGGCCGTCACCGCCGGTCGGCGACAACGCCGCCGCCGCCTTGATTGCCTGCGCGAGTTGCTCCGCGTCCGGCGAACCGAGCAATGTGAGCCCCGGCGCGTTTTGCAAGGCCTCCAACCCCTCGCCGCGCGGCGGGCGCTGGACGAGGACAACGTCGTCACCCAGATTGCCGATCAGGCGTTTCTTGAAATTATAATTCGGATCCTTTTCCTTGCCGATCATATTGAGACTGGTTTGCACCAGGGCGCTGATCTGCGGAGAAATTTCGGCGAGCATGGCCTCCAGCGTGGCCCAAGTCTTTTGGCCGTCCAGCCGGTAGCGGGTGAATTTGGTGACGTCCCCCGACACGAAGGCGGGCGGGGCGGAGTCTTTTGCCTCGGGAATCAGCAGCTTGAAGAGACCTCTGCGTGATGCCTCAGGCACGCCAAGAAAAAACTGGCCAAACGCGCCGTCATCTCCCTGCTTGAACGCGACGGCGAGGGTTTGCAAACCGCTGATGCCGGCCGCCGCCGTGATCTTGGAAGGCGAGGGGGTCATGCCGGCTGGCTGCTTTCCCGGCGGAGTTTGAGCCGCGAGTTGCTTGGTCAGGATGTCCACGAAAGGCCGCGCATTCGCCCAGGCGAAACCGGTCGCATCCCGGAAAATGACGCGTTGGTTGGCCTCAAAGGCGGGCAAATCCGCGAGCACGGGAACGGTCCCGCCTCCCAGTTTGCCGAGGATTTTTTCAATCACCGGGATCGCGTTGCCAACCAGCAGCAACGGGCCGGACTGGCCGACCGTGACCTCCAGCTTTTTGGGCTTGGGCTTTTCCTCCTTGTCATCCTCGTCCTCTTTTTTTGCCTTCGGTTTTTTCACCCCGTTGGGCAGGGAGAT
>CAZMLP010000857.1:0-2426 GCA_964566745.1 uncultured Verrucomicrobiota bacterium
GGATCTCGCGCTGGGCGGCGGCGAGCCGGGCCTGGAGGTCCAGGGAAGCGATATCCGGCGGCTCGACGAGCTTGCGCCAGTCGTACAGGTGCCCGGCGGGCAGGCCGAGCTCGGCTCCGATGGTCTCGGCGGACTTGCCGCAGGCCAGCCAGTGCTGGACGGCCTGGCGCTTGAAAGCCAAGTCAAACTTCCGGCGGGGTTTGGTGGGTTGGGTTTTGATGGAGGGAAGCATACTGGTTTTGCCCAATCCTCTGTCCACCGTTTTGAAGCAACCTCACTGCTGGCAAGTCGCCGCAGACCGATGCCATTGCCGGCACCATCTGGGCAGAAGGGGCGGCATTCGGGTGAGGACTTCATTTCGCAAGCCTTGATTGCCCTTGATCGGGCTTGATGGACGTTTTGGGGACGGGAATATCTGGTGGACAGCCTCCAAGGGTCGCATCCAGTGGAGTTGCGCGGTCTTGGGGCCGTTTGGCCAGACGTCCATGGTCTTCGAGTGGCAGGTGAGATTCACTCATCCGTCCGTAATTAAACTTACCACTTGTTCCGAGCGATGTCCAGTCTCGGGTTCTAATCGAAAGCCGATCCAAATTCGCCACAGCCCGGCATTGGGGGGTTGGTTTCCAAGTAAAAACTGGCGGGGTGGTCGCCATAAAAGAAATCTCCATTACCAAGGCATTTTTCCTCGTCCAGGTCGCAACCGCCTCCAGACGAGGAGGTTTCAACGGGACTGAATATCTATTAGGCGTCACCGTCCAACTGCCAAAATGGTGAGACACCGTCATTGGGGATCGAAAGGAAGCCGGGAGTGGGACGGTCCTCCGACTCCAACGGCCTGGCCTGCGACGTGCTTGACCGTTTTTTGACTTTGTCCGCAGTATTCGCGACTTTTGTGCTATGACGACGATGAAATCATTGAAGATGTCCTTGCTAATTTCGGCAACTGCCGTGCTGCTGGCCGGTTGCGCCTCCTCCGGCGTCCATAACGCCTCGGGCACACCGGTCACACAAATGAACGCCGACGAGCGGGGGTTTGTGGGCGGCACGGGCGTTGAATCGCAGGACTTGGTGGCGGTGACGGACAAGATGTCCCGCAGCATCCTGAATGTGCCGGCCGTGTCACGCGCCGTGACGCCGCCGTACGTGGTGCTGGACCCGGTGATCAACGAGACGCGCTTTCCCCTCAACAAGGACATGTTCCTGGACCGCATTCGCATCCAACTGAACACCAAGGCGCAGGGCAAGGTCCGGTTCCTGGCCCGCGAGCGTCTGGCCGCCCTTGAGAAAGAGCGAGCCGCCAAGATTGCCGGCCAGTTCAATTCCACCAGCGACCCGCACATCCAGGAATTCAAGGGGGCGGACTATTTTCTGACGGGCAAACTTCAGGGCCAGACCACCCGCACCTCCAAGGGCACGAGCGACTATATCCTCTATTCATTCCAATTGATTGACGCCCGCACCAGCGAGATTGTTTGGGAGGACGCGTCGGAGATCAAGAAGCAGGGGCTGGAGGACGCCGCGTATCGCTAAACGGCGGGGCCACCCCAACGGCAGAATCGCATGAAGTTTTTCCGGGCCATTCCCGCGGCCTTGCTGCTCATCGCCGGCTGCGCCTCCGAGCCGCGCCACACGGTGGCGCGGACGGGGGATCCGCTGGCGGACGGTCACGCCGAGATTGCGCAAGGCCCCCCAAAAGACCGGGTGTTGTGGGAATACCGCACCGCCGCCACCGCGATCCGGCGCGGGCAATTTGCCGACGCGAAGCAAACACTGGACGACGCGCTGCTGACCTTGAGCGGCGTGGCGGCGAACGATCCGAGCGCAAGGAAAGCCCGCGGCTACTTCGCGAGCGAGGCCAAGAAGACGTTCCGGGGCGAGCCATACGAGCGGGTGATGGCGTATTTTTATCGCGGCATCCTTTACTGGGTGGACGGCGAGCCGGACAACGCCCGCGCCTGCTTCCGCAACGCGCAGTTCCAGGACAGCGACGCCGAGAACAAGGAGTATTCGAGCGATTATGTCCTGCTGGATTATCTCGACGGTTTGGCCAGCACGAAACTCGGCGCGGACGGCTCGGATGCCTATAAACGCTCGGTCGCGCTGGCCAAGGCCGTGCCGGCGCCGCCGCCCTATAATCCGGCGGCAAACGTCCTGTTTTTCGTGGAGCTGGGCCAGGGGCCAGTCAAATACGCGACGGGCGAATACAGCGAGGAACTGCGCATTCACGAGGGCAACTCCCTGGCGCGCGCGGTGCAAATTCAAGTCGCGGGCCAGGTAATTCGCGCCAATGTTTACGACGACTTGACCTGGCAGGCGATGACACGGGGCGGGCGGATCATGGATCACGTCCTTGCGAACAAAGCCGTGTTCAAAAGATCGACCGACATCGCCGGAGATGTGGGCTTGATTGGCGGTGGCGCGATGGC
>CAZMLP010000858.1:0-3653 GCA_964566745.1 uncultured Verrucomicrobiota bacterium
TGACACTCGCGGACAATTCGGCGAAACGCTCGTAAGCCTTGAGGAACACCTCTTGCGAGACATCCTCAGCCTCGGCTTCATTGCCGAGCAGCCGGACGGCGGTCGAAAAGACCATGTCCTGATAGGCCTGCATAAACGTCTCGAATTGGCTAGGTTCTGTCATTATTCGGTCCGGGCCGTTTTCCGGACCGTCATACTCCTATCACACAGCGGGAAGAAGGGAAGTTGCAGGAATTTTGGCCGCGCGGTGAAAATGAAGCACCCCCCCTCGGTATCCTGGAAAGAGAACCGACGAGGTGGGTCGAAAATGAATAGCTGAGACTTGGCTTGAAAAGTGTGGAAGCCAATGGCGGTCTACAGGACCTCCGCGTCTCTCCGTTAAATGGAGAGTTTTGTCAGCCCAACGCCGCCATCTGGCGCTGTCCCTCGGTGAGGAAATCGAGGTAATAGGTCAGCCGGGCCTTCATTTCGGAACGCGGAACAATCGCGTCGATCAAGCCGTGCTCGACCAAAAATTCCGCCGTTTGGAACCCCGGAGGAAGCTCGGCTTGGGTGGTGTCTTTAATGACACGCGGCCCGGCGAACCCAATCATCGCACCGGGCTCGGCGATAATCATGTCCCCGACGCTCGCGTAGCTGGCCATGACGCCCGCCGTGGTGGGATGCGTTAACACGCTGATGTAAGGGAGTTTACGCTTGGCGTGATAGGCCAGGGCGCCGCAAGTCTTGGCCATCTGCATGAGGCTGAACATGCCTTCATACATGCGCGCGCCGCCACTAGTGGAAATAATAATTACCGGCAGCCCCTTGTCTGTGCCGGCTTCGATCAGGCGCGTGAGCTTTTCGCCCACCACCGAACCCATCGAGCCGCCTAGAAACCCGAAATCCATCACCCCCAACGCCACTCGATGTGTGCCAATCTGGCCGATTCCAGTGATCACGGCGTCACGAAGGCCGGTCGATTTGCGGTAGGACTCGAGTTTATCCGAGTAAGCGGCCACTCCGGTGAACTTCAACGAGTCCACGCTGATCATGTCCGGATTAATTTCCTGAAACGTGCAAGTGCCAACCAAAGCATGAATGCGTTCCCGCGCGCCAATGGGAAAATGGTGACTGCAATGCCGGCAAACTTTCAGATTTTCGTCCAGTTCCCGGTCATAAAGCATGTGGGCGCACTTCGGGCATTTCGTCCACAACCCTTCCGGGATGTCCCGTTTCTTGGACTTCCCGCCCATCCGGGGCTTTTTGATGAAATTCGTTTCCGGAGAGGAGGCAGGAGGCGGGGTGACAGCCGGCTCGACCGTCGTCTCCAAACCAAGGCTCTTTTTGGTAATTGTGGTGGTGGAAGGAGTGGCCATCGTGGGAAGCAAAAACTAAAAAGTTTCCGGGAGAAAAATCTCTCCGGAAACGGTCAAAAACCGAGTTAATTTACCGGTCATTAGCGTTAAAGTATCGCTCGAGCCACCGTCAAAACACCGATTTCTGTGGCTCCTGCCTCAATCAAGGCTTGGGCACAGGCACTGGTCGTCGCCCCGGTGGTCATCACGTCATCCACCACCAAACAATTCAGGCCCTTAACCAATTGCTTGTCAATTACTTCGAAAGCCCGCCGCACATTTGCCAACCGCGCCGTGCGCGAAAGTTCGGTCTGTGTCTCGGTATATTGGACACGTCTAAGCAGCCGGGCGTTCACCGGGATTCCGGTGGTCCGACTCAGGCACTTGGCCAAGCGCTCGGCTTGGTTAAATTCCCGCTCGCGTAACTTCGTTGGATGCAGCGGCACCGGGATTATTATATCCCAATCCCCACCTGCCAGCGCTGGTTCCGCCACGCGTTTCAATAAATCCGCCAAAAACGGCTCGAACCACAACGCCTGCTGGTATTTGTAGCGATGGATGACGTCTCGCGTCACCCCGTTCGCGACCACCGCCGCCCGCGCCCAGCGGAAGTGTAGTTCCATCTCATGGCAGTTCGCGCACTCAAAGGTGGTAGTGATCTCACCCTCGAAAGGCAGCCCGCAACGGTCGCAAAACGGCGGTTTGATGAACCGCACGCCCCACCAACAGGCCGGGCAGACATAGCCCTCGTCGCCGATGGCTCGCTCGTTAGAGCAAACCTGACAGACGTTAGGATAGAAGAAACCGACCCCGGCTTCAAGCCAGCTTTTCAATCGGGCGACCGGCACTGCGTCAATTTGACTCACTTGAGTGGGTTCAAGTTATCGGAGCGAGGTTTGATTTGGCTTGAAACGCCTTGTCTTTGAGAGGTAACCGCAGAGACGCGGAGACGCAGAGGAAGAAGCTTGGAACAAAACGAAGGCTTGATTGGCCTTAACTCGACTCGAAACAGCTTCTTCGGCATTGTCATTCGAGTTTCAAGACCCCAGTCAGGGCCTTGATTCACCTTGAATCGGCTGGAAACGCCTTGTCTTTCTCTTTCTCTCCGCGTCTTCGCGCCTCGGCGGTGAATAACCGTGCCACCGTCAGCCACACCACCGCGAGGACCGGCAAAGCAATCCAGCCATCGATCATTTTGCTCGTTCCCCATAGCCAGCTGGCCGGGCCGGGAGCGGCTTGGGTGAGGAACCCGTAGGTCTTGAGCCATAAAATCCACCCGGCGTGCAAGCCGATGGAGAAATATAGCGTGCCGGACCGGTAAAAAGCGAGCGCAAGAATTCCGCCGGCCAAGGCGAGGTTGAAGAAGCCAGGGACGAGCGCATGGACGTTCGTGAAACCTCGCAACATCGAGCCGAGCGTCACGAACCCCGCCGCCCAATCAATGACGGTTGGGGAGACCGCCCGCTCGAAGAAATGGACGAGCGCGTAAATTGAGCTGCTAACGGCTAGAGCGGTCGCAAAACCATAGGCCCGGCGCAATCCACCGAACAGCGCGCCGCGAAAGATCAGTTCCTCCAGCATGGCAACAACGACGGCGGAAAGGCTGGCATTGACCAGATGCTTGATGAACTCGCCGGAGGAATGCGCTGAATCCAAATGACGCGCGCCGCCGGCGAGGGCAACGCCCGCCACCACAGCGAGCGAGCCGAACCCGAGCGCGAAGCCCCCCGCGACCCTACCCCATTGGCCACTTGGCGATCCCAGTCCGGCGTCCCGCCAATGACGGATGCCCAGCGAGCGCAACAGGGGCCACAGACCAACCACTGCGATCACAAGGATCGAGCGGCTCACGTAACGGTGGAACGGCTTTGACGCCAACGATTGCAAAGCGGGCGACTGCCCCGCGCCCGAAGCGACCAAGGCGTGCAACGCGGGCGCAAGCAACGCGCCGCCGAGGAAGACGGCCGCGAGATAGATCAATAAAAACCGGGCCGGGCGCACGGCGCAGGTTAAAGACCGTCCGGAAATAGTAAAGCCGCCTTCGCTTGCTCGCCCATTATCTGGCCGAGAGACAATCGCGAACTGACAGTGCAACCGCATCCGTCAACTTCGGAAAGCCGCCGGCGACAAACGGAATGAAACGAATTTCTTTGTGAACTCGGTGTCCTCGGTGGCAAAAAAAGTTCTCAAACTATGAATGCCACCGAGGCCCCAGAGAAGCACAGAGAAGGACGGGTTACCCATATGGTCATCGGTTCCAGAACTTACTTGCGGTTAACGGAATTGAAGCGGACTTTCTTGTAAACTTTGGCGAGC
>CAZMLP010000859.1:0-3240 GCA_964566745.1 uncultured Verrucomicrobiota bacterium
GCGCGAACCGAATATCAGGTTCGCGTGAACAGCAGTCCGGTGATTCTAAATCAGCTAAATAATCTGCCACTCAAAACTGTAAATGGCGCTACGGTGTACATGAAAGATGTTTCGCAGGTGCGACATCGCTGTGGCGCCAGTCTTCGGGCTTTCGCCGGTGTGTCAACCGTCGAGTTCGCGAGGATCTCGCATGCCCGGAGATGTTGAAAGACTGGACCCGCGCCGGAGCGACTCTTCACGCCAGGGAGCCATGGGTGGCGTTCCGGCCTCTGGCCAATCGCTATTCCGTCGCGGCGGCGGGGGTGGCCGGGGCGTAATGGTAAAATTTCTTCCGCGTGCTGCTGTATTTGAAAAGCTCCGCGTAGCGCGCCCAGCCAATGACCGTGCGCAACGAGCGGGCGGGGCGCTCGTGCGGGTAAAGCATGGCCAGCTCCCCGAGCACGATATCCTCGTCCAGCTCGTGATCCTCCGCGTGGTCGAGCATGGTCAGCACCAGCCGGAACACCACGATTTGCCGCAGCCGCGCGTTGAGCAGTTCCTTGCGCTTGTTGATGCTCGCGCCGACGAAGTGCCGGCCCTCGGGGGTCAATTCCACAGACTGGCCGGGCGTGGTCACCCAGCCGAGAATCTCCGCCGCCTTCACCAGCAGGAGAATCTGCGTGAGGTCACTCTCGGTCTGCCGCGACAAGGTGAAGAGGTCGCTCGTGCCCTCTTTCTCCAGCACTTCGAGCAAGCCGATCGTCTGCACCAGCGAGACATTTGGAATCGACGGCACCGGCGCCGGCGGCGCTGCCGGGGCGCCGGGCGCGGCGACCGGCTCGTCCGGCATGTAGGTGTTCGTGATCACCGCGTGCAGCTTTTTGCAGAGCCGCTGGAACTCGGGGTTGTGCTCGTCGCGGGGATACGGCAGCGGATTGTCAATAATCGTGCGGATCGTGCCGGGATGCGCCGCGAGCACGACGATGCGGGTGGCCATGAAGACCGCCTCGGCGACTCCGTGCGTCACCATCAGAATGCTGTTCACCGGCGACGTCTTGCTGGTGTAGAGGTCGATGATCTCGTTGCGCAACGTTTCGCCGGTGAGCACGTCAAGCGCGCTGAACGGCTCGTCCATGCACAAAATCTCCGGCTCGACCACCAGCGCGCGCGCCAGGCCGACGCGTTGCTTCATGCCGCCCGAGAGCTCGCGCGGATACGCCTCCTCGAAGCCCTCCAAGCCCACGGCGTCGATCACCTTGCGCACCCGCTTGTCCCGCTCCGCGAGGTCCAACGGCGCGTTCTCCAAGCCCAGCTCGATGTTCTGCTGCACGGTCAGCCACGGGAACAGGGCGAAATTCTGGAAAACCAGCGCGGCCGAGGGATTCAACCCTTTGGTGACTTTTCCGCGATAGAGAACATCCCCGCTGGACGGGTTCTGCAACCCGATCAACACTCGCAGCAGCGTGGACTTGCCACAGCCGCTTGGCCCCAGCAGCGCCAGCACCTCATGGTCGCGAACCTCAAGATTGATGTCGTGCAGGATCTCGACACTCTTCCCGCCCGCCAGCGCGAACGACTGGCCGATATGCTTCGCTTCCAGGATGGGATCGCTCATGGTCGTGTCCTCAAGCGGTCAGACCGTAACGGGTTTGGGCAAGGCGGCTCAACGGGTGCCAGACAAACCGGTTGAATAACACAACGGAGAGCGACATGACACCAACCGCCGCCGCGAGCACGGCAAAGTTGCCTTTGTCGGTCGCCTGGCTGATCAGCGCGCCGAGGCCGACCGTTGCCATCGTTTGCCCTTTGTATTTCATGTACTCGGCCACGATGCTCGCGTTCCACGCGCCACCCATCGCCGTGATCCAACCGGTGAGGAGCGCGGGAAAAACCGCGGGCAGGATCAGCTTGCGCCACCGGCTTTGCCACGAGAAGCGGCCCATTCGCTCGACTTCCCACAACTCGCGCGGGATCGCGCTGGCGCCCGCGATGACGTTGAAAAGGATGTACCACTGCGTTCCCAGCACCAGGAGGAAAACCGACCCGATGCCCAACCCGCCGCCCAGTGCGAGCACGATGCCGAGCACGAGCGGGTAAATCATCGGCGCCGGAAAGCTGGCGGTCATCTGGATGACTGGTTGCAAGATGCGCGACAAGCGCGGATTGCGGCCGATAAACACCCCGGCGGGCACGGTCCATAACGTCGCCAGGGCCACCGCCAACACCACCCGCACAAAGGTCGCCACAGTGCTCAACAAAATCGTCCCCCATTCGTGGAGCGTCAACTGGCGCAACAGATGGACATACTTGATCGCGGCAAAGGCTATGGCGCCGATGACCAACGTGTATCCCGCGCGTCGTCCCCACGATGGCGGGGCGGCGGATTTGTCGCCGCTGGTGGCGGATTCGGCGGGCGTGACCACGGCCACTGGCGCCCGCCGGGGCCGGGAGTCACGCCATTGCACCACCACGCGCCACAGTTGCGAGCGGCGCAGGCGGTTCCAAAGCCAGGATTCGTTGCCGCCCCGATTTTCTCCATCGTCCGTGCCAAACTTCTGTGACCAGGCGACCACCGGCCGCCACACGAGTTGATCGAGGAACACGATCATGCCGACCATGGCCACCACCCCCATCCACTGCGCGTGGAAGTCGCCCTTCTCGATGGCCAGGCTCATGTAGGAGCCGACGCCCGGCAAGCGGAAGTCATGCTCGCCCAGCACAAACGCCTCGCTGACGGTCAGGAAGAACCAGCCGCCGGCCATGGACATCATGCTGTTCCAGACGAGGCTGGTCGCGGCGAAGGAAAGGTCGAGACACGTGAACCGCTGCCACCAGGTCAATTTGGTCAGGCGCGAAACGCAAACGAGATCCTCGGGCACGGACTTTAGAGAGGCGTGAAAGGCGAACGTCATATTCCACACCTGGCCGGTGAAAATCATGAGCACCGAGGCCAGCTCCAGCCCCATGTTGCGATGCGGAAAGAGATGCACGAGCCCGATGACGAAGCCGGGCAGAAAACCGAGCACCGGGATGCTTTGCAGGATGTCCAGCACGGGCAGCATGACACGCTCCGCCCCCTCCACCCGCGCGGCGACGTAGCCGTACACCATGGTGAAAAAGAAGGAAACGATGTAGGCGATGACCCCGCGCGCCAGACTAAAGAGGGCGTAAAGAGGAAGGTAGCGCGCCTCCAGATGGATCTCCGCCACCGGCTGCAACTGGCCGGTCCACTCGCGGGCCACCACCACCACCGCGTAGATG
>CAZMLP010000860.1:0-4210 GCA_964566745.1 uncultured Verrucomicrobiota bacterium
GGCGCGGGGGCGCTCGACTCGCTCAAAGGGGCCGGGCCGGCGCTCGTAGGGGCGCTCCGCCGCGCCGCGACCCCATGGACGCGCGGGCTGGTCTGGGCGCGAAGGACGCTCCGGCCGGGCGGGGCGGTCTGGGCGCGCCGCGAACGGTTGTTTCACCGGCGGGCGCGGGCCGGAAGGTTTTGTCCCCTCCGGTTTGGCGGCAGGCTTGAAAACCCTGGGTTTCAGAATCGCCGGCTCCTCGGGCGCGGGCGTAGGGGCAGCCACAGGCGACTGACCGTCGGCGGAGGGCGCGGCTGTTTCGGCGGACGGGGTTTCAACCGCCATCGGCGGGGTGACGGCTGATTCCGCGGGCACCGTGGGAGGTGGCTCTGGGGGGGCCACCACCGGCGCGGGCCCGGCGGGTGGCGTTGGCGCGGGCGCCGTTTCCAGCGGCGACGTCGAGGCGCGCGCGAGCGGGGGCGAATGAGCGGAGGGCAACGTTTGGCGCGACGCGGCGGAGCCAAGAGTGTTGGGCGGACGAAGGCGCTCGGGGCGTTCCGGCCGGCTGGCTCCACGGTCGCGGAAATCCTGATACGTCGGCCGCTCACCGGACGCGGTGGCCGGAGCCGATGGCCGTTCGGCGCGCTCCTGCTTGGGCGCGGGCGCGGCCTCGCCCCCCTGCATTTGGTGCAGCAGGGCGGAAACAATGTCCGTCGAGGTGAAGCCCTCCTCGAGCAACCGCTCCACCAAGTGATCCTGACGCTTGAACTCGCCGGATTGCAGCGTGAACCGCAACCGCTCCAGAAACTGGTTCGTGCGCGCCTCCTCCACCTCACCCGCCGTGGGCACGCGGGAACGGTGGATCTTCACGCGCGTGTAGCGCTCGATCTGCTGGATTTGGAACAGCTCGCGTCCCGCGACGAATGAAATCGCCCGTCCGCTGCGACCCGCGCGACCTGTGCGGCCGATGCGGTGGACGTAATCCTCCGCGTCGTACGGCAGGTCGTAATTGAACACGACCTCCACGTCATCGACATCGATGCCGCGCGCCGCCACGTCCGTCGCCACGAGGAACTCGAGGCCGGACTTGCGGAACTTGCCCATCACGCGGTCGCGCTGGGCCTGGCTCATATCGCCATGCAACCGGTCGGCGGAGTAACCCTGCGCGTTCAAGTGATCGACCAGGTCATCCACCATGCGCTTGGTGTTGCAAAAAATGATGCCGAGCTTGTGGTCGTGGAGATCAATCAGGCGCGTCAGCAATTCGATCTTAAACCGCCGGTCCACCTCGTAATAGACCTGCTCGACCGTCGGTACCGTGATCGCCTTTTGCTCCACGCGGACGGTCTGCGGGTCGCGCGCGTATTTCCCGATCAAATCCTGGATCGGTCGCGGCATGGTCGCCGAGAAGAAGACCGTCTGCCGCTCGGGGGGCACGGCCTGGAGAATGAACTCGATGTCGTCGCGAAAGCCCATGTCCAGCATCACGTCCGCCTCGTCGAGAATCACCATCTTGGCGGTCTCGAGCCGGAGCGTGCCGCGCCGCATGTGGTCCATCACACGGCCCGGCGTGCCGATGACAATCTGGGCGCCTTGCCGCAAACCCATGAACTGCCGCTCGTAGGATTGCCCGCCGTAAATCGGCAGCGCGTGGATGCCGCGCTTGAAAAAGGCGAGCTTGTGAACCTCCTCCGAGACCTGCACCGCCAGCTCGCGCGTCGGGCAGAGGATCAGCGCCTGCACGGATTTCTGGAGGGGATCGACCTTCTCGATGGCGGGCACGGCGAACGCGGCGGTCTTGCCCGAGCCGGTCTGCGATTGCCCGACGACGTCCTTGCCCGAGAGCAGGACGGGAATGGCCCCGGCCTGGATGGGCGAGGCCTGCTCAAAACCGAGCCGGTCAATGGCTTTCAACAGCTCGGGAGACAGCCCGAGCTCGGAGAATAATTTGGTGGTCATGTCAAAAATGTCCGCACGAGCGAAGCAGCCTAACCTCCCCCGGGGCAGGAAGGGAGTTATTTTTCGCAGGGGCAAAAGCGCAATGGCCGGGCGGCTTCAAAACAAACGAGCCATGCTCGCAAAGCTGGCTTTGCCGCGCGAGTTCGAGGAGGATTTCACACCATGAAACCGCCTGAAACCTCGCCGGAACGCTGGGCCGAAGTGGACCGTTACATTCAAGACGCGCTCATCCCGCCGGACGCCGCGCTGGACGCCGCCCTTAAGGACAGTGAGGCAGCGGGGTTGCCGAGCATCCAAGTCTCGCCCGCGCAAGGCAAGTTCCTGCACCTGCTGGCGGGAATTCAAGGCGCGCGGAACATCCTCGAGCTGGGCACGCTCGGCGGTTACAGCACCATCTGGCTGGCGAGGGCGTTGCCGCCTGGCGGCAGGCTGGTGACGCTTGAAGCGGACGCGAGACACGCCGACGTGTCGCGCAAGAACATCGCGCGGGCGGGCCTGGCGGAGGTGGTCGAGGTGCGACTTGGACCCGCCTTGGAAACGCTACCCCAACTCGCCGCCGAAAATCGTGGCCCGTTTGATTTCATTTTCATCGACGCAAACAAGGACCAGATCCCGGACTATTTCCAATGGGCGCTCAAGCTCGCGCGCTCCGGCAGCGTGATCATTGTGGATAACGTCGTGCGCAAAGGCGCCTTGGCGGACCCAGCCACGACGGACGCGAGCGTCCTCGGCGTGCGTCGCTTCCACGGAATGTTGAAAACCGAGCCACGCGTCACCGCCACCACCCTCCAAACGGTCGGCGGCAAAGGCTACGACGGGTTTACGATGATCGTGGTCTCGTAACGGGGACTCCAACCTGGCTGGCCGACCTTCATGGTCTCGGCCGGGGTGCGATTAAACGTCCTGCCCGCGACCGGCGGATTCCAGTTCCGAACGGCCCAGCCAATAACACGCGAGCGCGGCGGGCACTTTGAGCAGGCGCGCCTTCACGCCGCCGCGCTCCACATTCATCACTTGAAAATCCTCCAGTTCGCGCGTGATCACATAACCGCGATCCACTTTGTGCTCCGCGCAAAACTCGATCATGCCCTTCAGGTCGCCAACGCCGGTGTGTTGCGGCCCGCGGTATTTCACCTCGAAAGGCACGAGCCGCCCGTCGAGGTCCACGATGATGTCCACTTCCCGGTCCTGTTTCCCGCGCCAGTAGGAGAAACCGATGCTGCGCGCGTAGTAGCGCGTGAACACATGCTTGAAAAAGGCCGTCTCCACCGCCCGGCCCAGCGCGTCGGCGTCGTCCACCAACGCTTTTCCTTTGAGCAGCACGCTGGGCGCGATGGCCGCGTCCGCCAGGTATATTTTGGGGCGCGCCCGGAGAACTTGCTTGCCATAGCCGAAGGGCAGCAGGCGGTGGATGAGATGCGTGTGCTCGAGCAGTTCGATGAAGCTGCCAACCGTGGGACGATTCAACTGGAGACTGGAGCAAAGCTCCGGGAAGTCCAGCAACCCGCCGTCGTGCAGGCAGAGGTAGAGGAACACCTGCTCCAGCTCGAGGATGCGCCGGACCCCGAAAAGCGCGGTCATGTCACGTTTCAACACCTTGTCCACGATGTCCTCGCGGAGAAGCTTTTGCGCGAGGGAAATGCTTTCGACCAGGGCGCTTTGGGGAAAACCGCCGCGCAGCAAATACTCGTGGAACAAACCGGACAACGGGCGTGCCTCTTCCCCCACCCGGGCAAGGCGCGCGGCATTCCACTGGAACGGGTCCAGCAGGGAGTTCACCGCCGGCAACGCGGGCACGGACAGTTTGCGGATCTGCAGGTACTCGAAAAAGGAGAGCGTCGCCAGCCGGATCGTTTGCCAGCGTCCCACGCCGGACTCCTGGCCTTTGATAACCAGCGGCGTGGCCGAGCCGGTGATGGCGATGCGCCGGCGCTTCTCGAAATCGACCTGGTGTTTCAGCCAGATCTGCCAGTCTTTCGCGACCTGAATTTCGTCGAGGAAAAGATACTCGGGCCCCTCGCGCGCGGGCTCGAACTCGCGCCAAAGGCGCAACAAGGCGTCGAGTCCCACCAGCTTGAGCAACGGGTGGTCGAACGTGGCATAAAGAATATTGGCTGGCGGCAGGCCCCGGCTCAAAAGCTCCTCAATGGCTTGCAGAAAAAGCGTGGTCTTGCCGACCTGCCGGGCTCCGCTCAGCAGGAGGGCCCGCCCGGCCGGAGGGTTCTTGGCCCACGCGGCCAGTTCGTGAAAAGCCGCCCGCCGCCAGGGAGGC
>CAZMLP010000861.1:0-8843 GCA_964566745.1 uncultured Verrucomicrobiota bacterium
CACAATCAAGAGGAGGCGGAAAACGCGGATATCGGGGAGGCCGTGATTCAACTGACACCGCCGTTGCATCAGGTCACCCTGGCGCAACTACTGGAGGCGATCTGCGCGGCGGCATCGCAACCGGTCCACTACCAGCTGGTGGATTTTGGGGTCATTTTTGTGGGTGGTAAAAGGCCGCCGACGGTGATTACGCGACTGTACAAGTTGGAACCGGAGGCATTTCGGCAGGCAATACAAAACCAGTTTGGTGACGATTTAAAGGCCGCTCCACCGGCCACCCAGAGGCTCGATCCCAGCCGCCAGACCGAGGCTGACGGGTATGCGCGGGCCAAGAGCGAGGCAAACCGTTTGGACTCCGCCCAACGGATGGTGCGGCGCGCGTTCGCCAAATTGGGCGTTGATTTCGAAAGGGCCGATTACGCGGGGAAGAGCATTTTTTACAATGAGAGCAACGGGCAGTTGTTTGTCCGCGCGACGGAGGAAGACCAACAGGCGGTGGAGGTGGCCTTGCAAGCGCTGGGAACGGGTCCACGGGCCAAAATGGCGGGATCGGGAGTCGGGAATACCTCATCACGCGGCACGATTCGCCCGTTGACGCCAACGCAAAACGGCCGGGAATAACTCGCTGAACGTTCGCGCGTGGTGTCTGCCGCGGATTTCGATCGCGAGCGGAGCGCGACCGGTGTTTTTCCGGCAGAAGAACGCCCGCCCTATTTGGAGTGCTTTCGGCCACGCCCGGGCGTGGCGGGCGCAGGCGTTGCCGGGCTTTTGAGCAGTTTCACCTGGGGGTATTTGCCCTTGGTCGCGCGGCGTGTGGCGGAGGCTCGCTGGCTGTTCAGCGCGCGGGCGATGAACTCGGCCTGGCTGCGGTGTGCCTCCACCCCTTTGGCCAGCTTGGGCACCTGATAGGAGCCATCCGGTCGTAAGTGGCGGGCTTTCACATTGTCCGCGAGGGCAACCTCCAGCAATTCAGCGGCAATCCGCTCCCGCAGCTCGCCGTCCTCGATGGGAAACACGGTTTCGATCCGGCGGAAGAAATTGCGCGGCATCCAGTCGGCGCTGCCGACAAAAACCTCCGGTTGCCGGGCATTGTCGAAATAGAAAATCCGGCTGTGCTCCAGGAAACGATCCACCACGCTGCGCACGGTGATGTTCTCGCTCACGCCGGGAATCCCCGGCCGCAGGCAGCAAACCCCGCGGACAATGAGGTCAATCTTCACGCCGGCTTGCGAGGCCCGGTACAAAGCCTCGATGGCCTCCTGGTCCACGAGCGCGTTCATTTTCGCGATGATGCGTCCGGGCAGCCCCTTCCGGGCGTGCGCGGCCTCGCGCTGGATGAGCTGGATGATCCGGTCATGCAACTCAAACGGCGCGACCAGGATTTTGCGCATCCCCTGGAACTGGGAGATGCCGGTGAGCAGGTTGAACAGGTTGGTGATGTCCTCGCCGAAATCCGGGCGCGCGGTCAGCAAACCGACGTCTGTGTAAAGGCGCGCCGTGCCGGGATTGTAGTTGCCCGTGCCCAAGTGCACGTAACGGCGTATGCCATCCTCGTCCCGGCGGACAATGAGGCACATCTTCGAGTGGATCTTGAGGCCGACGAGGCCGTACACGACGTGGACGCCCGCCTCCTCCAGCCGGCGCGCCCACTGGATGTTGTTCGCCTCGTCGAAGCGCGCGCGCAATTCCACGACGGCGGTCACCTGCTTGCCGTTGCGGACGGCGTTCATCAACGCGCCGACGATTCGCTGGTCACCGCCCGTGCGGTAGAGGGTTTGCTTGATGGCGAGGACGTCCGGGTCATTGGCCGCCCGCTCCAGCAGCTCCACCACGGTGTTAAAATTCTCGTACGGATGGTGGAGCAGGATATCCCGCTCGCGAACCGCGGCAAAGATGTCGCCGGCTTCACGGAGCGCCGCGGCCACCGGCGCCACAAACGGCGGGTCCCGCAACTCGGGCGAGTGGTCCCCCTCGCAAATGGCCATGAGGCGGGTGGGATTGACCGGCCCGTCAATGATGAAGAGGTCGTCCTCGGTGAGGCGCAGGGTGTTCAGCAGCGCCTGGCGAATTTCGAGCGGGCAATTCTGGTCGATTTCGAGGCGCACAGCATCGCCCTTGCGGCGGTTGTGCAACTCGTTCTCGACCGCCTTGAGAAGATTCACTGTCTCCTCGGGGTCGATGTACAATTCGCTGTTGCGGGTGACACGAAAATGCCAGTACCCGAGGATTTTGGTGCCCGGAAAAAGGTTCGCGAGATGGTGGCCGATGAGGTGGCCGAGAAAAACGTGGTCGAGGCGCGAGTCCTCCCGCGGCAGGGGGACCAATCGCGGTAACACGCGCGGAACTTGAACCACGGCCAGGTGCCGGAGCGTGTGGCCGTCCTTGGTCATCTCCACCTGCACGATCATGTTGAGCGTCTTGTTCAACAGGTGCGGGAACGGGTGGGCGGGATCGATGGCCAGCGGCGTGAGGACCGGACGGACCTGGGTGAGATAAAATTTTTCCAGCCAGGCCAAATCCGGGGCCTTGAGCTGGCTCATTTCGAGGAACCGGATGCCATGCCGCGCGAGTGAGGGCAAGAGATCGTCACGCCAGCAGGTGTACTGGCGGGCCACCAACTGGCGCACCTTGCGGCTCACGGCGCGAAACGTTTCGGAGGCGGTGAGGCCGTCCACACTGCGCTCGACCACGTCACTCTCGATCTGCTGCTTCAGCCCGGCCACCCGGACCTCGTAGAACTCGTCCAGATTCGAGCTGAAAATGCAGAAGAACTTGACCCGCTCGAGCAGCGGCGTGGCGGGATCGAGCGCCTCGTCAAGCACGCGCTGGTTGAACTCCAGCCAGCTTAACTCGCGGTTGATGAAATGCTCCGGCTTAAATTTTTCCACGGGCGCGGCCATATTCGAGCAGGTGAAAATACGGGAGTCCCCCCGCCGCTGGCGAGCGACAACTTGGTGACGGTCGTTGCCAGCGGGCGCGCTTCAGTTTGCAACGGGGTTCATCACTCGCCCAATCACTTGGTGGCCACAGGAGGTGAGCGGGAACGGCACGGCTTTGGCGCGCCTGCTTGCCCGGGCGGA
Source organism: uncultured Verrucomicrobiota bacterium (assembly GCA_964566745.1). Lineage (GTDB taxonomy): Bacteria > Verrucomicrobiota > Verrucomicrobiia > Limisphaerales > CAZMLP01 > CAZMLP01. Next base: position 3,081 of record CAZMLP010000861.1, read on the forward strand.
AACTTTGTCGCCGGCCGGCGGTCAAGGGACGAGAAGCCGGGTTCGCCTCGTTTGAACGTCCGCAAATGGCCCCGGGAAACCGCGCCCTTCAAGGTTTTGGCACCACATCGACTTTGAGGAATTGCTGCGCGCGGTCCGCCACGCTCACCGCCGAGCGCACCGTGACCCGCTCCGTCCCGTCACCGAGGTCCTGGATGAAGGCTTCCGCCGAGCCGAGGCTGTCACCAAACGCCACCGTGGAGGAAACGGTTACCTGCAACGTCACCGAGGTGGCGGTTTGGCTGCGGGTGAAGGTGACCGCCGGATAGGTTTTGCCACCAGTCTCGAACTGCGTGGTGGTTGGCAATTTGCCGCTCGCCGCGCTGGTGGGATTCGACCCAAGCGCGAACTCGACAATGTTCGGAATCTTGTCGCCGTCCGCGTCGGCGTTCTCGCCATCCAGGCCGGCCGGGAAATTAAACTGCGCCTTCCATGCCGCGAAGGTTCCGGTGCCGCCTGTCCCGCCGCCCACACCGTCCACTTTCAAGGTGGCGGCGCCGCTGGTGACGGTCTCGCCCGAGGCGCTGATGGTCACGGTGTAAGAACCCGCGTCCGCCGTGGTGACGGAAGGGAGCACAAGCGTTTGGGCCGTCGCGCCCGAGATTGGCTGTCCGTTTTTGCTCCATTGATAAGTGGCGTCGCCACCGCCCACCCAGCCGACGGTGAAGGCCGGGGAGTCGCCGGACTTCACGCTCAATGATCCGGGCTGGCCCGCGATGGCCAGCGACACGCCGGACTTCACGATCACGCGCGCCACCCCGGCCGGGCTGTTGAACGAGCCGCCCACAATGACCTTGTCCGTGCCCACGGGCGCCAGCGCGAACGCGGAGGTGTTGGCCAGCACAGGGCCGAACGCGGGATCGATTTTGCCCGTCGTGCCGGAGATTTTCACCAGGCCGCGATAGTTGGTGGAGTTGAGCGAGGGGAAAAAGTCACCCGCCACGAGCAGGTCGTTGCCCAGAGGAACAAGCGCGCGCACGGTGGCATTGAGGCCGGCGTCAGGAAGGGTCGCGTCCAGCGATCCATCCGCGTTGAGCCGCGCGAGATAGTTCCGCGGCTGGCTGGCCACGGAGGTGAAGGTGCCACCGATCCAGATATGACCATCCGCCATGGCTTGCACGGCATAAACCGGCCGGCTTCCGCCTCCGCTGTAAATGATCTGCGGCGAAACGAGGCTGTTGTCCTGGGAGCCGTCGGCGTTCAAGCGGCGGATGCCATTGTTGAAATCGCTGACGAGCAACTTGCCGTCAGGATAGGCATACAATCCGCGCGCGGCCCAACCGCTCGTGACCGTCGCGTTCGCCTTGAACGTGGCGTCCTCTGCGCCGGTGACGAGGTTGAACCGGCGCACGCCGGGATTGTTCCCGAAGTAACCGGTGAAGTACACCGAGTTGCCGCTGATCAGGATGTTGTCCCCCTCGTCCGTGAGGCTCGGGAACGACTTGTCCACCGAGCCGTCCGCGTTGAACCGGCCAATGGTGTTGAGGGTGGTGACGAAAAACTTGCCGTCCGGCTGGGCGGCAATGGCCGTGACGGTTTGGAAGAAGCCGGGATTGGAGGCAAGATTTACCAGCGCGCCGGTGGAATCGAGCATGGCGAACCGGGCGCGACCCTGGCCGTTGAACGAGTTGAAGGAGCCGCCCACCGCGATGTTTCCGTTCGGCAAAACCGCCGCCGCGAACACCGTGCTGTTCGCCCCCGTGCCCGCGTTGAAACTCGCGTCCACTTTGCCCGCGCTCAAGAAAACGCCGAGCCCGGCCGGGTCGGTGGTCACGGACCCGAGGCCGTTCGAGAGGACCGCGTCATAGACCCCCGCGTCCGCGGTTGCCGCGCTCGCGATGGTGTAAGTGGGGCCGGTGGCGCCGGGGAGGTTCACGCCGTTCTTGCGCCATTGATAGGCCAGGGGGCTGGCGCCTTGACCCTTGGCGCTGAAGGTCACGCTATCGCCGACGGCCCGCGATGCGGTCACCGGCTGCAAAGTGAGCACTGGCTCGGCGAGAATGCTCAACACCGCCGGGTCACTGGTGACGCTCCGGGTGGCGTTGACGACGCGCACGGAATAGCCGCCGGCGCTCGCCTTGGTCAAGGCGCTGAGGACGAGGGACGCGTTCGTGGCGCCGGGAATGATCTCTCCATCCTTGAGCCATTGATATGTGGCGGCGCTGACCGTGTAGATGCCAACCGAGAGAGTGACGCTGCCGCCGAGGTCCGCCTCGACCGGCGATGGGGCGCTGGTGATGGCGAGCTCGGCCTTGTCGGTGGTGAGCGCCTCCACATATCGTCCCGGCGAAGTGAAGCTGCCGCCCAAATAGAGTCGCCCCTCGGGAGTCACCCGGCCAACGGCCGCCGGGCCAAAGAGCGGCGGGGTGATTTGGAAGGTGGGATCGATCCCGCCTGTGGGCAGCACCCGCGCCACACCGCTGCCGCCGACCACGATCACCTTGTCGTTCAATTGCACCTGGACCGAGTTGATGAGGTTGTTAAAGAAATTTGTGAACGCGAAGCTCGCGTCCACACTGCCATCCGGGTTCAGCCGCGCGAGCCGCGGGTGGTTTTGAAAATCAATCGTCGCAAAGGAGCCGCCAATCACAAGCCGGTTCCCGCTCGCGAGACCCATCGAGTAAATCTGGCCGTCGATGAAGGGTGGCGAGAAGGTCGCGTCCACGGAGCCATCCGCCTTTAACAAAGCCAAGGAAGGCCGGCTCACGCCGCCTATCGTCGAGAACCGCCCGCCCACGTAAGCCCTGCCGTCAGGCAGCACCACGATCGCGTGCACCCAGTCGTTCAGTTTCAGGTCGAGGGTGTTGTCCAGCGTGCCGTCCGCGTTTAACCGGACCAGGCCAATGCGCTGGCCGGTTCCCCATTGGGTAAAGTTGCCGCCCACCAGGAATTTGCCATCCGGCAGCGGCTCGAAGGCGTAGATGGCCGAGTTGGGTCCGTTCGCGTCGAGGCCGAACGACGCGTCCACTGTGCCGTCAGCGTTCAGACGCGCGTAGCCGGCGCGGTTCACCCCCGCGATGCGGGAATACTGTCCGGCAACGATGGCCTGGCCGTTGGCCAGGGCCTTCACACAATAAACACCGATGCCGGTGACGCCGCCCGGAGGATCATTGGTCCAGCCCGCCACAAACGCGCCGTTTGTCCCCATGCGCGTGAACCAGGGATGGTTGGCATTTCCGGGCCGGCTGAAGGTTCCACCCAGCAACAACGATCCATCGGGCATCACGTCCATCGAGGACACCGCGTTGTCCAAAATTCCGGGGGCAAAGCTCTGGATGAGCGCGCCGGTAATTTCGAAAATCGTGAGGGAGGCCGGCGGGGTGGTGACGAGGCCGAGGGCGTTGCTGACGGTGACCGTGTAATCACCCGCCGCGAGATATTGCAAGTTAGTGAGCACGAGTGTGTTTTTGGTCGCGCCCGCAATGGCAGAGCCGTTTTTGAACCATTGATACGCCAGCGTTCCTCCGCCTTGAGCCGTGACCGAGAAGGTGTAATTCGAGCCGAGCAATTGGTTGGCCGGTTGGGGGAAAGTCAAAATCTCCGGCGCGCCGATAACCTTCAAGGTGGTCTCCCGGCTGGTGAGTGTGCCACTGGAATTTTTCACTTGCACCGTGTACGTGCCGTTGTCCGCCGCCCCGAAATTATTCAAGACATACGTGGCCGAGGTCGCGCCAGGAATCAGCACACCGTCCTTGAACCATTGGTAGGCAATGGCCGACGTGCCGACGGCGTTGACGGACAGCGTGAAACTCTCGCCCGCGCCGACGCGCTGGCTGCCAGTCTGGCTGAAAATGGAGAGGGCCGCGCGATCCACAAACACGCGCACCAAGCCATGCACGGTGCTTCTCTGGAACGTGGACGAGCTGAACAAATCAGTCGGCACGTAATAGAGGTAGCCGTGCGGATCATAGCTGATCCAGAACACGGTGGCGTTGCCGTTGTAGGAAACGTCACTGAAAAACGTCGGGTCGAGGGTGCCATCGGCGTTCAATCGCATGTGCTTGCCCACGGCCTTGCCGCCGTACTGGGTGAACTTCCCGCCGATGATCAATTTGCCATCCGGCTGCTCCACAAAGGTCGTCGGCAAGTTGTTGAGCCGGGCGCCAGCGACATTGAACGTGGTGTCAAAGCTGCCGTCCGGCTTGACGATCTTAACGTCATAGTTAAATCCGGCGACCACCAGCATCCGGCCATCGCTGAGACCTTGAATCCATTGCACATCACGCACCCCGCCGGAGGCAAAGGTGGTGTCCACCGCGCCCGTCGCGGTGAGCCGGACCAACTGCACCGGAACAAACCCGAACCCGGGGAAATTCCCGTTCAACGCGTAAATTTTTCCATCGAGCGACACCCAAACCCACGACGGCGTGTTGGAGGTGGTGGGGAAGGGGGCCTCGCCGGTGTTGAAGCTCTTGTCCACCGACCCGTCGTAATTCAACAGCACCACTTGATCAGTGACGTGCGCCTCGGGCGTGGTCCGGCTGGAGCCGACCAGGTAACCGTGGCCGGGCCATTCCACAATGGCCGATATGGGGCCGGTGAAAGCGTTGGTAAGAAAGGTGGGATCATCCAGCAAGGTGACGGGGTCGATGCGGCGCAGCTTCGGATTGCCTTGCGGGTCCACCAGCATTACCCGGCCCTGGCTGTCCTTGATGAATTTCTGAAAGTTCGCGCCGGTTACTGTGCGAGTCGCGAGTTTGGCGCCTTTCTGGTCCATGCGCGAGAGCGAGCCGCCGGAGATTCCCAGCAACGAATAATCATCCAGAACGGTGATGAATGAGTTGGCCAGAGAAACCGTCGAGGCAAACGTCGGATCGTATTTGCCCGCGCTGGGAACAGTCACATTGAGACCCACGATGACACTGGTGACCGCGCCAAAATCACCCGTGATCGTTACCGAGTACAGACCCTCATTGGTTCCCTGCAAATTTGTAAACGATAGCGTCGAGTTGGTTTGGCCTCCGATAGGAAAGCGTGCAGCCCCATCTCGATACCATTGATAACGGAGATTGCGCCCGCCCGCGACGACGCGGAACGTGAAGCTGTCCCCGGCGAGGAGAGAGGGGCTGTTGGTCGGTTGTTGAGAAATTTGGGTCGCGGGATTAAAGGCGTAACTCGAAACATCGAGGCGGTATAATTCCGGTGTGCCATTCACCGCGCCGATGACAAAGAGCGTGTTGCCGACCCGGACGAAGCGGGTGAAGCTGAAACCGGCGGGCAGGCCGGTCGTGCTCAAGTCATCCCAGGTCAGACCGTCCGTGGCCGAGAAGCGCGGCACTCTCCCGCCGCCCGCCGCGTAAATAATCGTGCCGTCGGTCGTGAGGTCGAAACTGCCGAACAACGATTGCGTGAAAGTCCAGGTGGCGCCCAGGTCATCCGAGTAATAAAGGCCGTCTTGCAACAAGTTGTTGCCGGTCACGGCGATCATGAGACGACCCTTGAACGCCAACAGGTAACTCGCGGCGATTCCAGGATACGCGGCGGTCGATGTCCAGTGCTGGCCCTGGTCAGTGGACTTGTTCAACCCGCCGAGCGGACGGTCCATAAACACCGTGCCATTGATCGTCTCCACGGTGGCGGGCAAGCCGAGGCCGCTGTTGCCGTTGTTGCGCGCCTCCCAATCAACCCCGTTCGTTGAAACAAACGCCCCGCCCAACGCGGCGGCGACGTAATATGTGCCGGTCGTGGCGTCGTAAGCGATATCGTCGGCCTGGTTGCCGGTTG
>CAZMLP010000862.1:0-7002 GCA_964566745.1 uncultured Verrucomicrobiota bacterium
CAAGGCACCTTCAAGGACGCCAAACCCGAGTTCCAAGCGTTCGCCAATGATGCCGCCGCCGCGATGCAGGCCAATGACAATCCCAAGGCGTTTATGCAACTGAATGCCCTGGCCTCCAATCCAGCCTTGACCGAACAGCAGCGTCAGGCGGCCTCCGCCTCCATGATGGCGGTGGGTCAAAAACTTCGCGAAGCGGCCGCCAAGGGCGACGCCGACGCCGCCAAGGCGCTGGAAATGTATCGCTCCAGCAAGTAGCGTCGGTTTGATCCAGCCGGTCAAATTCCAGACTGCAAAGCCGCTTCAACCAAGCCCTGATCCATGAGAATAAAAAAAGTTTTACTGGCGGGCATGCTCGCCGTGTTGGCGCATCCCCCAACCGCCCACGCCACCACCGTGACCAACGGTTTGGTCGCCCATCTCAAGTTTGATGGTGATTACAAGGATGCCACCACCAACGCTGTGGATGGCGCCGCCGTGGGCGGCACGACTTTCGAGACGGGCATCCTTGGCCAGGCCGTGCATGTCATCAGCACCAAGGACGGTGTCACGAACAACTACGTGACGCTCAACTATCCGGCTCAATTGCAGTTCGGCAGTGGCGAGACCGGGGACGCCTCGGACTTCTCGGTCGCGTTTTGGGCCAAGATTATTTCCCAGTCCGATGACCAGCCGTTCATAGGCAACAAGGATTGGATCAGCGGCGGCAACAAAGGCTGGGTTATCGCCACCCAAGGCGGCGGCATGAAGTGGAATTTGCGCGACGACGGAGGTTCCAAACGACATGACAGTCCAACCCTCGCCCCGCAATTGCTCGACAAAAACTGGCACCATGTCGCGGTCACTTTTCAACGCACCAACGTGGCCAAGATTTATGTGGATGGCCAACTGCTCAACTCCACCAGCATCGCGCCTGACCCTAACCCTGACGCCCCGGGCACATTTTTCCCTGTGGGCAGTTTGGACACTGCTGATGTATTCGCGGTGAATATTGGCCAGGACGGCACCGGTGCTTACACCGATAATGGCTCGGCCGCTCTTGACGCGCTTATGGACGATGTGGGCATCTGGCGGCGGGTGATCGGCCAGGACGAGGTGTCCGAGATCTATTTGAAGGGCAACGCCGGGAAGACGCTGGACCAGGAATCCCCCATCATCGCCACGGCCATCACCAAGCAGCCCACCAGCATTACCACCACCGCCGGCGTGAGCGCCACTTTCTCCGTGTCCGCGAACGGCCTGGGTCTCGCATACCAATGGAAATTAAACGGCAACGGCATCCCGGGCGCGACCAACAGCACCTACACAATTCTCGGCCCAACCAGCGCGGATGCCGGATCCTATCAAGTGGTCATCACCGGGCAAAACGGCAACGCCACCAGCGACTCCGTCACCTTGACCGTCAACCCGGCGCCGGTGGCGAATTCCGTCACAAATGGTTTGGTGGCCCATCTCAAATTTGACGGCGACTACAAGGACGCCGCCAAGGTGATTCCGGATGCTGTGGCCGTGGGCGCGCCCGCGTTCGAATCCGGCATTATCGGCCAGGCGGTGCATGTCATCAGCACCAAGGAAAACGCCACCAACAACTATGTGTCGCTGAATTACCCGGACGCGCTGAAGTTTGGAACGGGCGATTTCTCATTCTCGTTTTGGACCAAAGTTATCTCGCAATCCGACGACAAACCCTTCATTTCCAACAAGAACTGGGATGCCGGCGGCAACCTCGGCTGGGTGCTGGCCACCAGCGGCAGCGGCATGAAATGGAACCTCACCGGCGCGGGGAACAATCGCCGCGACAGCTCCTCCGTGGGTGGCCAGTTGAACGATCACAATTGGCACCACGTCGTGGTCACCATCAATCGCACCAACAACGGCAGCATTTACGTGGACGGCCATTTGTTAAACAGTGCCAACGCGGCTCCTGACGCCGGCCAGGACGTGGGCAGCATCGACACCGATGACAGCGGCAACGCGATAAACATCGGCCAGGACGGCACTGGCAACTACAACGACGGCAACGCGGCCTCCATTAATGCCCTGATGGATGATGTCGGCATCTGGAACCGGGTCTTGACGGTTGACGAGGTCGGGGCCATCGCGGCCTTGGGCCGGGCTGGCAAAAGCCTTGATGCTCCACAGACGGTCACGAGCGTATTGTCAGTCGGCGCCCAATTGCTGGCCGGCACTCCCACACTCACGGTTAACGGCGGAACCGGCCCGTTCCTAGTGCAGATCAAGGTGAACGTAAACGACACCAATTGGATGAACTTGGTCACCACCAGCAACCGGTCCATATCGTTGCCCAAAATGGGGCCGACGGCCTTCTTCCGTGTCCGGGACCAGGCCACAAACCAAGTCTCCATGCTCGTCGCGACCCTCAATGGCGCCGCCGAAGTTCCTGCCACCACCAGCACGGGCACGGGTTACGCGGTGGTTTCCATTGACGGCAACACCGTTTCTTATCTGGTGACCTTCTCGGGATTGACAGGCCCGGCCATTGCCGCGCACGTCCACGGGCCAGGCACCGTGGGAGTCAACGCCCCCGTGGTGTTGCCGTTGAACCCGCTCGGTCCGATTGGAACCTCGGGATTGTACGGAGATACCGTGTCCGCGACCTCGGAGCAAATACTCGCCCTTCAGTTGCAAGCGGCCTATTTCAACATTCAAACGACGCTCAATCCCAACGGTGAGATCCGGGGCCAGATTTTACCGCCGTGATCACGACTTTCACTTCCGATCGAAGTGAACTTGCGGCGGGTTTTGGCGGTGTAAACCGTGTGCCACCCCAAAACCCGCCGCGCCATTTTTAAAAATAATGTTTCGCCATAATTTTCACACTGTCTCCATGTTGAAGTTTTTGTTCCCGCAACTCGTCAGGAGGTTGGTCCTGTCCCTTTCGCTTTTGGCCGCCCTGCCCCTCGCCGCCCAAGTTCGGGGCGTCGAGCCTGTGGTGGTGATCGGTTGCGACGGCATGGGCTCGGTGGCCTTCACGGAAACAAACGCGCCCGTCATGCATCGCCTGATGCGCGAAGGCGCTTACACGTTGAAAGCCCGCGGGGTCATGCCCACTTCCAGCAGTCCCAACTGGGCCTCGATGATTAATGGCGCCGGTCCCGAGCAGCACGGCATCACCTCGAATGACTGGCAGCCGGACAAGTTCGAGATCGCGCCCATTTACACCAACAAATGGGGCCGCTTCCCGACCATCTTCGGCGTGCTGCGGGAGCAGCGCCCCAAGTCCACCATCGTCTGTGTTCACGATTGGGATGATTTCGCGCGCCTGCTCGAGCGACCCGCGGTCGATTACATCACGAACATCAAAAGCTCGCCGCTCACCGCCGCCCACGCGATCCCGGTGATCAAGGAGCGCCAACCCACTTTCACATTCATTCATTTCGACGATGTGGATCACGCCGGGCACACCTTCGAGTGGAAGTCCTGGCAATATTACCAGGCTGTCGAGGAAGTGGACAAACTGATTGGCCAGATTTGGGAGGCGATCGACAGCACGCCGATGAAGGGCAAAACCATAATTCTCGTGACCGCCGACCATGGCGGCGTGGGTAAAAAACACGGTGGTCCCACCCAGGTGGAACTCGACATTCCGTGGATCATCGCCGGTCCCGGTATTGCCCGGGGCAAGGTGATTGAGGCTCCGGTGAACACTTATGACACGGCCGCGACGCTGGCCTACATCTTCGGCCTCAAAACGCCACCGGTCTGGATTGGACGCCCCGTCACCGAGGCATTTCGCGCTCGCTAATTTTTCCACCGCGCGCAAGATTTTCGCCCTCAATCATGCAGACACCGCTTTCGCCCGCCCGCGACAAACTGTTGTTTACCCCGGGCCCGCTCACCACCAGCCTGAACGTCAAAAAGGCAATGCTCCACGACGCCGGGTCGTGGCATTTCGAGTTCAACGAAAAGGTCAAACAAGTCCGCGAGAAACTGCTCGCCATCGCCGGCGTGTCACGTGACCAGGGCTGGGAAAGCGTGCTCCTGCAAGGCAGCGGCACCTTCGGCGTCGAGGCGGTCTTTCAGACTTGCGTCCCGCCCAACGGCAAAGTGGCGGTTCTCTCCAACGGGGCTTATGGCGAGCGCGCGGTGGCGATGCTCAAGCACGCGAAAATTGAGCATGCCGTGTTGCGCACTTCGGAGGACACGCCCGGAAGCCCCGCCTCGCTCGACGCGCTGCTTGCGGGAGACCCCGCCATCACGCATGTGATGACGGTCCATTGCGAGACCACCTCGGGTGTGATCAACCCCATACGCGAGCTCGGTGAAGTCACCCGCAAGCACGGCCGCGTCTATATTGTGGACGCGATGAGCAGCTTCGGCGCGGTGCCGGTTGATTTCGAGGCGTGCGGCATCGACTATCTAATCTCCTCCGCCAACAAGTGCATCGAGGGTGTTCCCGGTTTCAGTTTTGTCATTTGCCGGCGCGCCAAATTGCTTGCTTGCGAGGGTTGGGCGCGCAGCCTGAGCCTCGATTTGCTTGGCCAGCTCAAAGGCTTCGAGAAGAACGGCCAGTTCCGTTACACCCCGCCCACGCACAGCATCCTCGCGTTCGAGGAGGCGTTGAAGGAATTGGAAATCGAGGGAGGCGTGGCCGCGCGCGCGGCCAGATACAAGCGCAACAACGAGGTGCTGATCGCCGGCATGCGCGAGATTGGCTTCCGCTCCTATCTTCCGGCGGCGGTGCAAAGTTATATCATCACGAGCTTCTATTTTCCACCGGACCCGAAGTTTACCTTTGATTCCTTCTATCGCAGCCTGAGCGACAAGGGTTTCATCATCTACCCGGGCAAAATCAGCCAGGCCGATTTATTCCGTGTTGGCAACATCGGCCGTCTGTTCGAGGCGGACATGCGCGCGCTGCTCGCAGGCGTCCAGGCAACGGTCAAGGAATTGGGCCTCAAGCTTTGAAAAAGCCGCCCGCCGACATGAACACCTCCCCTGCTCCCGCCGCGTCCTCCTGGCGCGAGCGTTCCCTGGCCGTTTTTCCGGCGGGCTCGAACGGCGAATATGGCATCCCGCCGGAGCAAGTGGTGGTGCTGGATCGCGGCGAGGGCAGCCGGGTGTGGGACACGGAGGGACGGGTTTATCTCGACATGACGATGGCCTGGGGCGCGGCGCTCGTGGGTCACGCCCATCCCACCGTGGTCGAGGCCGCCACGCGCCAAGCCCGGCTCGGATGCAATTTCGCGGCGGTGAACCGGCGCGCTCTGGAGCTGGCGGAGCGCATCCAGTCCCTCAGCCCGTGCGCCGAGCAGGTGCGCTTTGTCGCATCCGGCACCGAGGCCACCATGCTCTGCCTGCGCGCGGCCATTGCGGCCACCGGTCGTCCCAAGGTTCTCAAATTCGAGGGTGCGTATCACGGCCAGCATCCGGTGGGTGTCACCAGCATGCTGAATGGAACGCAGGTGGAACTTCCCGCCAGCGATCCCTCAGGCGCTGGCGCCCCCTGGGTGCAAACCGATGTTCTGGTCGCGCCCTACAACGATCTCGGCGCGACCGAAAAAATCATTGCGGATCATGCGAGCGAACTGGCGGCGGTGATTGTCGAGCCGCTCCATCGCTGCTTAAAACCCGCGCCCGGATTTCTCGCCGGGCTGCGCGCCGTCACGAAACGCCATGGCGTCGTGTTGATTTTTGACGAGGTGGTGACCGGTTTCCGTCTCGCGCTCGGCGGGGCGCAGGAATATTACGGCGTCACGCCTGATCTGGTTGCTTACGGCAAGGCGCTGGGCGGAGGTTTTCCGTTGGGCGCGTATGCCGGGCGCGCGGCGATCATGGATGTGGTCTCCGAGCAGCATTTGCCCGGCCCGCGCTACGCGTGGTCCGCCTCGACCACCGGCGGCAACCCCGTTTCCTCGGCGGCGGCTCTCGCGACCATCGAATTGTTTTCCGCTCCCGGGACTTACGGGCTGCTCCATCATCGCGGCGAGTTGCTTCGCCGGCGCATGGGGGAGATTTTACGCGCTCGCGGCGAAACCGGGCAGGTGCTTGGCGATGGTCCGCTGGCGCAGGTGGCTTTTTCCTCCACACCGGTGACCAACCAGCGCGAGTGGCTGAAGTCCGACCGCGCGCGGGGCCGGGCCATGATGCTCGAATTGTTGCGGCAAGGCGTGTTCCTGAACCCGATGGGAACGAAGCTATATCTCTCGCTCGCGCACGACGACTCCGCCATCGAGGAATTCGCCGGCCGTTTTGATTGCGCCCTGCAACGAACCAAAGACTCGGTCCGTCGTTGACCTCAAATCCGGGAAGGCCAATTCTTCCCTGACGCGACGAACCAGACCCGTTCTGAAAACCATGCCCATTTCCACGACTTCTTTCACCGTCAACGGACGCACCTACAATCCCCCGGCCCGGCCCATCGCCGTGATCTGCCTCGACGGCTCGGCCGATGAGTATTTGGATGCCGCCATCGCGCGCGGCCGGATGCCCCACACGCAGCGGATCAGTGTAAGCGGCTACCGCGGCTTCGCGCGGGGAGCCATGCCTTCGTTCACAAACGTGAATAACAGCTCCATCGTCACCGGTGTGCCCCCCGTCGTTCACGGCATCGGCGGCAACTTTTTCTACGACACGGCCAGCGGGCAGGAAGTGATGATGAACTCCGCCAAGTTCCTTCGCTGCGAAACGATCTTTCCCGCCGCGCAAAAAGCCGGTCGCAAGGTCGCGGTGGTCACCGCCAAGGAAAAGCTCCGCGACATCTTTGCGCACGGATTGATTGACGCGGGCGGCATCGCGTTCTCGTCGGAGAAAGCCGTGCACGCGCGCAAAGCGACCCACGGCATCGAGGAGGTGGAGTCGATCGTTGGCCCCACGCCGCCGATTTACAGTGGCGAGGCGAGCCTCTATGTGCTGCGCGCGGGCGTGGCCATGCTGGAGCGCGGACTCGGCGATTTCTTTTACCTTTCGACCACCGATTTCATGCAGCACAAGCACGCGCCCGAGAAACCCGAGGCGCTCGATTTCTATGCCGGCATCGACGAG
>CAZMLP010000863.1:0-5254 GCA_964566745.1 uncultured Verrucomicrobiota bacterium
CGGGTGGAGACTATCCGGTGGACCCGGTGGAAGTCCCGCCATTGCGGCAATTGATGCCGGGCAAGGTGAAGTTCCTGTTCGGCCTCGCGAATGACGAGATCGGTTACATCATTCCCAAGAGCGAGTGGGACCGCCAGCCGCCTTTTATTTACGGCGCGGAAAAGCCGGTCTATGGCGAGATCAACTCGGTTGGTCCGGAAACGGCCCGTTTAATACACGCCGCGCTCAAGGAGTTTTGTGGGCAAGGGAAATAGGCGTCGGACGGTCCGGTTCAACAGCCTCGCCATCGTCCCCAATTGTGCTGGACGGACAACTGGATTGAGCTTCGCGCGCCAGGCGTAATTCCTCCTCCGAGACTGGCTGCCGGTAAACCACGCTGGAACCGATATCATCGTCCCGGCGGAAGGTGGCCGGGGCCGTTTCCCGGCAGAGATCGCAATCAATGCAAGTAATGTCCGTATACCAAGGGCCCGGCACGTTTTGAGGCAAGCGGTCGTTTCTATTGGCCATAATTCTTAAAGTGGCTCGTTTGGCGAATCCGGTGGCTCCGTAGCTTCGCCACTTCGTCGCTCGGATCAAACTTCGCATTGTGTGTTGATTTCTTGAAATTCATTAATCAGCTATGATTTATTCAAATAGTGAATGAATTTCTGGCCACAGTTCCGTTCGACCTATATGCATTGAGCCTGTTCGATTTGGTCGCCAAGGCGCGGTCATTTACCAAGGCGGCGCGAAGCGCCGGGCTGACGCAGAGCGCGGTTACCCGCCAGATCGCCGGCATGGAAACCCGGTTGGGAGTATCATTGTTTGAACGGACTACGAGGCACGTCGAATTGACGCCGGCCGGGCGGCTGTTGCACGAGCGGTGCGCTGGAATGTTGCAGTCGGCCAGTGACGTGCTGCGGGAGGTGCGGCGCCAGTTTGATCTGGTTCCACAATCCTTACGCGTGGGAGTCGCGCGCAGCATCGGACTGGCCGTGTTGCCGGGATACTTTTTTGCGTTCACCCGGCGCGCGCCGAAGGTTCAGTTGAGGATCGTGCAGCGGTCGAGCAGGGAGATTCTTGCCGCGCTGGAAGCCAATGAATTGGACGTCGGCTTGGTTACACGACCCTCGACCTTGCCGCCCGGCCTGCGCGTCACCCATCATTTCGCTGACGAGTTCACGTTGATTGTCCCGCCGACATTGAAGTTGCCAAAGCCCGGAAAAAGCGGCACCAGCCTCAAGTCACTGCGGGTGGCATTTGCCAATCAACGGTGGTTGTTGATTGATCGTGAGGGCTATACGGGGCGGCAACTGCATGCTTGGCTGCGGCGGCAGGGTTGGCCCCTAGAGCCAGCGATGGAATTGGATAATTTTGACACCATTGTGAACCTTGTTTCTCTCGGAATGGGAGTAAGTCTCGTGCCCCACCGCGTGCTGCCGCTTTACGAGAAGCGGCGCGCGGTCCAGCGAGTAATGTTGTGTCCAAAGTTCAGTCGGGAACTAGCGGTGGTGACCCGCAGGAATCGCAAGTTGTATGAGCCGCTGGCGACGTTTGTGGAAAGTATTTTGTTTTAACTCGGATTCGAATTTTCCAACGCGTCGAGGAGGTAATTCAAGAAATGGGGAATAACAAATTCCACGGAGTGAGCGGAGGTCATTTCAACCAAATGATCTTAACCTCTTTTTCCAACGGTTTGAATTCGTAATCGGCAGTGACAAGCTCGGCCTTTTTCTGCTGGGCGAGGGCGGCGGCGAAGGCGTCGGCCAAGCCAAGGCGGTGGGCGGTTTTCAATCGCGCGGCGCACTCGGCCAAGTCGCGGTCGAGCGGGGCGATTTCCAATGGCATGGCGCGGGCGAACTCCCGCGCGCCGGCCAGTCCAGGCGCGCCGCTTTTGCGCTCCATGCGGTAAAGGACCTCGGCCCAGTTTACTGCCGTGATGAGGAGCGGTTTATCCGCCTCCGCCGCTTGATGGAGGAGGTTTTCCACTTTTTCGGCGCCCGGCTCCTCGAAGAACAGGGCTAGCAAGGCCGACGCGTCCAGGACGGTGGTTTTCACTTGGCGTTTTCGCGATCGCGCTCGGCGCGGCGCTCTTCCAAATGCTCTTGCACGGCGGGCTTTTCACCCGGCTTCAGTTTGAAGCGGCCGCGAAAGCTGCGAATGTATTCACGAGTGACAGGCTGGAAAATAATGCGGTCGCCCTCCTCGACGAAATTGACACGCGTACCCGGCTTAATGCCATACCGGCGGCGGATACGAGAGGGAACCACCAGTTGGCCTTTGGAGGTAACGTAGGCTGAATCCATAATGATTGTCTTTCAGGTGGGAGAAGTATGTGATGTGAATGGGTGTAAGGCAAATCGAAAAAGTAAGACAAAATGAGTGATCGCCGGCCGTCGCCGGAAGTTTTCGAAGCGGTTGGCGGCACCGACCGATGGTCAGCTCTCGTCCGAATTTTCCAACGCGTCGCGGAGGGCGTCGCCGAGATAGTTCAACGCGAGCAGCATGCCAACAAGAGTGATGCCGGGGCAGAGGATAAGCCACCAGGAGACGCGAATCGGGTTGAGTTGCGCGGCACCCTCGGCGATGAGCGAGCCGAGACTTGCTTGAGGCGGTTGGATGCCGAGGCCCAAGTAGCTAAGGAACGACTCGTAGAGGACGACAGACGGAATCGTGAGGGTGAGATAGACGATCACCACGCCCCAAACGTTCGGCAGAATGTGCCGCCACAAAATGTGCGCGTGGCTCGCCCCTAACACGCGGCTGGCATCGACAAATGCCCTCCCGCGCAATGAAAGAACTTGGCCGCGGACGATTCGCGCCATCGTCAGCCAGGAGACGGCTCCCAATCCCGCGAACAGCAGGAGGAAGCGGAGATTGCGTGCCAGTTCGGGCGAGAAACGATTGCCCAGCCAGCGTTTGCTCGCCTCTTCCAACGTGGTGACCAGCACGACCACGAAGATGATTGAGGGCAGGGAATAGAGGATGTCCACAATGCGCATCATGGCGCCGTCCCACCAGCCGCCCGCGTAACCGGCGGTCGCGCCCCAAAGGACGCCGATCACCAGGCTCACACTCGCGCCCGCGAGTCCAACCAGCAGCGAGACGCGCGCGCCATCACAAACGCGGCTCAACAGGTCGCGCCCGTGCATGTCCGTGCCGAACCAGTGGGACACTGTGGGCGAATGGTATTGGTCGTCCGACACGGCGGTTGCGGAATGGCCGGAGATCACCGGGGCGAGCAGAATGAACGCGAGCAGCGCCAGCAGGAATCCGCCTGCGACCAGAGCGGCACGGTTACGGCGGAGGCGACGCCACGCGGAGGGCGCGGCGGTGTCCGCGCGAACCGGCGTTTCTAAAATGGCGGGAGTGGTTGGCATGGGCCTATTTCAATCGCACTCTTGGATCAAGCAGCGCGTAAAGGAAATCAACGCCGAGGTTCAGGAGGATTAGCAACAGGGCGTAGAGCAGCACGAGGCCGACGATCATGGGATAGTCGCGGTTCAACGAGCTGTTCACCATAAAGATGCCGATGCCGGGAATCTGGAAGACGTTTTCGACCACAAACGAACCCGTGAGCAGATCGGCCAGGAGCGGTCCCGAATACGAGACCACGGGTAACACCGCGATGGGAAAAGCGTGCTTGAGCACCACCGCGACATCGCTCAAGCCTTTTGCCCGGGCCATTTGAATGAAGGGCAAGCCCAGCGTGTTCAACATCCCCTCGCGCATGAGGCGGGCCACGCGGCCGGAAAAGAACAATCCCAGCGTCACGACCGGCAGCACCGCATGCCAGGGCGATTCCCAGCCGCCGACCGGAAACCAACGCCAGTGAATGGCGAAAAGCATTACGAGCGCGGGGCCGAGCAGCAGCGCGGGCACGCAAACCACCAGCATCATGGCAAGATTCGCCGCGCTGCCGAGCCAACGTTGCCGCCACCACGCGGCGATCACGCCCAACGGCATGCCGACCCCCAGCGCGAAGAGAAACGCCAATCCGCCCAGCACCATGGAGACCGGCAGAGCCTGCGCCACGATGTCGTTCACAGTGTGGTTGCGGTATTTGAGCGAGGGGCCGAGGTCGCCGCGAGCAAGGCCGCCCAGATAGCGGAGGTATTGCCGCCAGACCGGCTCGTCGAGGTGATACTTGGCCTGAAGATGGCGCTCGATTTCCTCCGAGGCGGCTTTGCGCTCGCGATCAAACGGACCGCCAGGAGCCAGCCGCACCAGCACGAACGCCAGCAGGCTGATGACGAGCAGCAGCGGTATGATGAAGGCAAGGCGTTTGAGGAAATACATGCCGTTCAGGAAATCATTGAGGGCTCGCTGAAACCGCCATCTGCCTTTTGCCCGCCCCGGCGACCGACGTGGCCGCGGTCTTATAAATTGTCCGGATCGGATGCTCGGCTCGAAGGTTGGGAAAGATACCCTTCACGCTCGCCCGGTTGTAGTATTCCAGGCCGGCAAAAAAATAGATGGGGACAATCGGCACCTCCTCGGTCACGAGCAGTGCCTCCGCTTGACGCAAGAAACCCGCGCGTTTGGCGACATCCGGCTCCGCCGCCGCCCGCCGCATCAGCTTGTCATAATTTGTGCTCGCCCAGCCAGTGCGGTTGTTCGGGTTGTTGCTCATGAACAGATCAAGGAATGTGGTCGGATCATTGTAATCACCGATCCAACTGCTCCGGCTGATGTCGTAGTCGCGCTTGCCCTGCGTGTTCAGATACACCTTCCACTCCTGCGCGCGAAGGTCCGCGTGGATGCCCAACTCGCGCTGCCACATCGCCTGGATTTGCACGGCGATGTTCTCCTGATTTTTGACGTTGTTGAAGTGGTAATGAAACGGCGGGAAACCGGCGCCGCCGGGATAACCGGCCTCGGCCAGCAAACGGCGCGCCTCGCGCGGGTTGTATTCGAGACCTGGCGGGGAGGCATAGTTCGGCAAGCCGGGCGGCACCAGGCCATTCGCGACGCGCTCGTTGCCGCGCGTGATTTTCTCGACGATGTGGCGTTTGTCGATGGCGAGGACCAGGGCTTTGCGCACGCGAACATCGTCGAACGGCTTGCGCTGAAGATTGAACCGAAAGAAATAGGTCGCGAGATAGTTGAAGGATTGGAAATCCGGGCGCTGCCGCAGCACGTCGATCAATTCCACCGGCACCAGTTCCTTGTCCCACACCACATCCGCCGCGCCGCTCAAATACAAATTAAGCGCGGTGGTCGGCGAGGTCACCGGCAGCAAATCGACGATCTCTGAGCGCGTGTTGGCGGC
>CAZMLP010000864.1:0-7914 GCA_964566745.1 uncultured Verrucomicrobiota bacterium
TTGCTGGCCGGCCAGACAAATTTCATCCTGCGCGCCAAGGCCACCGACACCGGAGGTAACAGCGCCTGGTCGGACGCGATCACGGTCTCCCTGTTGCCGGATTCGACGCCGCCCCTGCTGGTCTCGGTCCTTCCGGCCGCCGGCAGCACGCAGCCCCGCGGCTCGGTGTCCAAAGTAAGCGCCTTTTTCGACTCGACGCTCGACATCGGCCGACTGCGCGCCGGGTGGACGCTGCGGACGGCGGGACCTGACGGCAACTTGGGGACGGCGGACGACATTCCGGTGACGAATGGCCAAGTGACCTTTGATGACGTTGACAAGGGGGCATTCCTTGCCTTCGCCACGCCATTGGGCTCCGGAAAGTATCGAGCCAGTCTGGCGACGAGCGTGGCGGACCTGGGCGGAAACGGGCTGGTGACCAACGTGACGTGGGATTTCAACATTCCCGCCGCCAAGCCCGTGGCGTCCAATCCGTTGAACCAGGCGGTTTTTCTTCCCGGAACTTTGACCCGGCTGGAGTTGCGTTTCGACGAGAAGCTCGCGCCGGAATCGGTCACGCCGGCCTCTTTGCGGCTGATGACGACGAACCTGGCCAACCCGGCCATTATCGGCGGCGGTACGACCTCCGTCGCGGCGGACAGGCAGACAGTGGTGTTGCAGTTTGCCCAGCCGGTGGGCAGCGGGGTTTACCGCTTCTCGGCCACTTCGGACATACGCGACGTGTACGGCTCCCCCGTGGATACCAACTTCCCCGTCGTGGTGACGGTCAAAGGCCCCGCCGAGTGGTCGAGCGACATCAGCGGGGTCTGGCAGTTTGGCACCAACTGGAGCGGGACATTCGCGCCCATCGTGAACGACAACGTCATCATTGACCGGCCCGGTGCGAATCCAACGGTCAGCCTTCGCTCGGCAGTCGCCGTGACGACGCTTCGGTCCGAGGAGCCGTTTGTCATCGATGCCGTGAACGGTAATCTGACTGTTTTGGACCGGGCGATCTTTAACGGCCCGCTGACCATTGGCCAGGGCGGGTCGCGACTCTCGGCCCGGCTCTTCGAGGCCCACGGCCCGTCCGTGCTTAGCGGGTCTTTGATATTTTACCAGGAGGCGGTCTTCACCGGGCCGGTATTGGTGAACGAGGGGGATTTCTCCATGGGCGGCGGGCGTTCGCGTTTTTTCAACACGTTTGAAAGCAGCCGGACCACTGCCCTCGGAGGCCACACCATGACACTGGAATCGGGATCAGTGGCGAAACTGGGGGATAATCAGGTCCAATTTGGCGGAAACCAGTCCCGGCTGGTCATTGCCGCGGGAGGACGGCTGGAAACAGCCCCCACCAACACCACCCGGATCAGCGGCACCTTCGTCCGTTTGCAAGTGTCCTCCGGCGGGCAAATCGAGAACGCGGGCGAGTTCATCAAAAAAGCCGCGGGCACGACCTATTCCGCCTTGCCGCTCATCAATAGCGGAACTTTGTCTGTGGAAGAGGGGACGCTGCAATTGCCGAGCGATTCGACCAATAGCGGGGTCATCAAAGTTGCGGCCGGAGCCTCGTTGGAGTTGAGTTCGCGTTTTCAGCATGCTGGAGGCAGCATTTCCGGGGAAGGCAGGATCAGAATCGCCAGTGGCTCCGTCTTGAACGCGAGCTACAATTTTACCGGCCTCACCGAGCTTTACGGACAAGGCTCGCCGCTGTTCAACGTGCCAATTCACTCCACGGGAAGCTGGCTGATTACCGGAGGCGCCATTTTTAACGGCGCCAGCACCGAGTTGCTCGGACCGGTCACGATTGATAGCGCGACCGTGACTTTCAACTCGCCGGGCGAGACCAAAATACCCAATTTGCAAATCGTCAAAACGGCGCGACTGGGAGGAACGGGCCGGCTGGTGTTCCAAGGCGGGCAGGCAATCACAGGTCAGCTGACCCTGATAGACAGCCTGGCTCTGCGGTACGAGGGGCCCTTGAACATCGCCACCAATGTGACGGTGGAGGACCAGGCCTTGATGGAACTGGCCGCCAACTCACGCT
Source organism: uncultured Verrucomicrobiota bacterium (assembly GCA_964566745.1). Taxonomy (GTDB): domain Bacteria; phylum Verrucomicrobiota; class Verrucomicrobiia; order Limisphaerales; family CAZMLP01; genus CAZMLP01. Next base: position 2,027 of record CAZMLP010000864.1, read on the forward strand.
GGACGGCGGGATACTTTCGCGGCAATATACGCACCCTGCCGGGCGTCACGTTTGAACTGGCGTCCACGAACTCTTTTTCGGCGAGCGTGACCATGCCGTTTCCCCAGGAGGGCAACCTCCGCAAAACCGGGCCGGGCGCCGTGTTCCTGGGCTCCACTAGCGGCAGTTCCGTAAGCAATCGCACCTTGATCGAAGTTGCGGGCGGATCAATGTCGTTCCTCGGAGGCATCCTCGTCCAAACAGCGGGCGAGCTCCGGTTGGCGACGAACACGTTTTTCACCGTGGACGCCCTGCAGCTCAAAGGGGGCTTGTTGTCAGGCTCCGGCACGGTGGTGATACGCAGCAGCGCGGTTAATCGAGGCTGTCATTTGGCGTCGACGGTTAGTCCGGGCCTGCCGTACGGGACGCTTAAATTCATAAGCGAGGGGTTCCCCATCTGGGAGGCCGGCAGCCGCGCCATAATCGACATCGCGGGACCGAACGCGGGAGTGGACTACGACCAGATTACCAGCGAGCGCACGATGCAATTCAGCGGCGGCACACTGGAAATCCGCACGGCCGCCGGTTTCACCCCGGCGGTGGGCCAGGAGTTCACCATCTTCACCTTCACCGGGCGCACCGGCACCTTCCCGGAAGTCCTTGGCGCGGACCTTGGGAATGGCCGTCATTACCGGGTCATCTATGAGACGCAGGCCGTCAAGCTGCGCGTGGAATAAGTTTTCCGGAAATGGTGCATTTCAGCCAGTTGGAGCGCCGTGAGCTGGCAAAAATAACTCTATTTGCTCGCCGGGCTAAAGAGGGCGAGAATCACGTCGGTTGGGAAGACACCCAACATACCTGCAAACGCTCCGGCACTATGGGGTGGCCATGCGCGTCTATTTGCAAGCTCCCACCATGCCCCCGCCACAAAGCCATCCCTTCCCAAGGCGCCTAAATTCTTTCCCCACCGCCCAAACTGAGTCGCGGCACGGGTCCAAAATCTTCCCGGCAAATCCCTTGACTAAAGCAAGTTCAACCCCAATATTTCCCGACTATTTTACGCGTTAAAAACGCGTACGCGGAAGTCTGCCGTCAAATGAATATGGTAAAGTCGAAGGTCAAGAAGCCTGTTGCTAAGACCGCACCCAAAAAGAAGTCTCCGGCCAAGCCCGAAGATACCGCCCGGGCAAAAAAAGCCCACGCTGAACATCCGCACACCGGATCTGCCAATGGCGCCGCGCCAGCAACGGCCGACGGCCAGGCCCACACCACTGCCGTGGCGGACGCGCTCGGAGCCATTCCAACCGGTTTGAAGACCCAATCCGGGGTTGACCTCACCGAGAAGATCAAAGAGCTGGTCCGGTTAGCCCAGGAGCAAGGCTACCTGACCTACGGGGACATCAATGACGCGCTGCCGGACACGGTGGTGACGCCCGAGGAGCTGGACGAGGTTTACATCAAACTTCGCAACCTCGAGGTCGAGATCGTCGATCAGGCCGAGGTTGACCTCGTCAAGCAGCCCGAACCCGAGGAGGAGGAGGACAAGTCCCGCCTCGACATTCTGGATGACCCGGTCCGGATGTACCTCAAGCAGATGGGCCAAGTGCCGCTGTTGACGCGCGAGCAGGAAGTCGAGATTTCCAAGAGAATCGAGGACGCGGAAACCGAGGTCAAGAAGATCATTTACAGCTTTGGTTTCGCGGGCAAGGAGCACATCGCCCTGGCGGAGAAACTGATTTCCGAGCCGCCCAAGGAGCGTTTTGACCGGGTGATCCTCGACAAGAAGATCGAGGGGCGCGAGAACCACCTCAAGGCGTTGCGCAAGCTGGTGAAGGATGTGCGCGTCGCCGACCAGACGGTGGACGACAAATACGCCGAGTGGCAGAACGCCCCGAACAAGGCGAAGCGCGACAAGGTTTACGGCGAGTTCCGCAAGCTGGACGAGAAACTGCAGAAGTCGTTCGCGAAGTTTTACTACAAGCAGAAGGTCATCGAGGAGATGGCGCTGGTCGCGGACAACATCCACGACAAAATCCAATTGAGCCTGCGCACGGTGCAGGACTTCGAGGCGCAACGGAAGTCGCCGCAGCAGCAGCAAGCAGTGCAGTCCGAGCAGCGGAAGGTGAAGGCACTGGAGGAGTTCGTCCGCATGCCGTACGACGAGTACATCCAGGCCTACCAGAAGCTCCAGCATTTCGCCAAAAAGGCGCTGCAAGCGAAGACCGAGATGGTGGAGGCAAACCTCCGCCTCGTGATCTCCATTGCCAAGAAATACACGAACCGCGGCCTCTCCTTCCTCGATCTGATTCAAGAGGGAAACATGGGCCTGATGAAGGCGGTGGAGAAGTTCGAATACCGCCGCGGCTACAAATTCTCGACCTATGCGACTTGGTGGATTCGCCAGGCGATCACCCGTTCGATTGCCGACCAGGCGCGGACGATCCGCATCCCGGTCCACATGATCGAGACCATCAACAAGCTAAGGCGGGTGCAGAAGCAGTTGGTGCAGGATTTCGGCCGCGAGGCCACGCCGGAGGAAATCGCGGACGAGATGCAGATGCCGGTGGAGCGGGTGCGCGCGGTGTTGAAGATGGCGCAGCAGCCCATTTCCCTGCAATCCCCGGTGGGCGACAGCGAGGACACGAACTTCGGGGATTTCATCGAGGACAAATCGGCCGAAAACCCGTCCGACATGACCAGCTACAGCTTGTTGAAGGACAAGCTGACCGATGTGCTCGACACGCTGACCGAGCGAGAGCGCAAAGTGCTCGAGTTGCGCTTCGGCCTTGGGGATGGCTATTCCCGCACGCTGGAGGAAGTGGGCAAGCAGTTCAAGGTGACCCGCGAGCGCATTCGCCAAATCGAGGCGAAGGCGCTGCGCAAGATGCGCCACCCCACGCGTATTCGGCAGTTGCAAGGCTTCCTCGAAGGCGAGGAAATCGAGGTCTGACGGCCCCTTCCAACGCGTCAATTTCGCCAAGCCCTTCCCTCTGGAAGGGCTTCTTTTTTTGTCGTGAAAAGGGGATAACGGAGGAGTGAGCGGAGAATCCCGCTTTGCCCCAATCCCTGGAATCAGGGCTTCTTGTACTTCAGCGTGCGAACCACTTCCATGAGCAGTTGGTCCAAAGGAAGGGATTTGCTGACGTAACCGCTCGCCCCGCGCTGGCGGGCCTCTTGCAACAACTCCTCGTCAAAGCCCATGCCCGTAAGCATCACCACCGGGAGATTCGGATGCCGGCCGCGCAACTCGCCAAGGATTTCCAGGCCATCACCGTCGGGCAACGCGATGTCGAGCACCACGAGATGCATGGCTGTCTCGTCCGCGATCCGCAGGGCGTCGGCAGCGGTTCCGGCGGTGGTCACCTCGTACCCGTGCTTGGTGAAGTAAGTCGCCAGCAACTCGCGGATCGGATCCTCGTCATCCACCACCAAGATGTGCTGCTTCATGTCCCATTGACTTACCACTATTCAGACTGAATTCAACCCCGAAAACCGGGATTATTTCGCAAATGACCTCTTTGGCTCATTGGCGACCAAGGAGTTGGCACGGACCGCAGGGCGTGTCCCCTGACGGCCATCCTCCGCTCACGGAACCCACACACAGCGGAAGCCGGAGTGCGACAACCCGGTGTCTGGCGAGGCTTTCATGCGCGCGCCCGGCCGGTAACCCGAGCAATAGGCGTCATTGCACAGGAAAGAACCGCCGCGCTGCACTCGCTTCATCACGCCCGGCTCGTTGGGATCGAAACTCTCGTTCGGACCAGTCGGATTTTTGGCCGGGCTGCGCGCGTAATAGTCCGGCATATACCAATCGAGGCACCATTCCCAGACATTGCCGGACATGTCGAAAAGGCCGTAACCATTCGGTGGGAAGGAAGCAACCGGAGCGGTGGTTTGAAAACCGTCCTCGCCGTCGTTATGAACCGGGAATTTGCCCTGCCAAGTGTTCGCGGGCCAGCGGCCGTTTGGAGTTTGATCACCGCCCCACACGTAACGCTCCCCGGCCAGCCCGCCTCGCGCGGCGAACTCCCATTCCGCCTCGGTGGGCAAACGTTTGCCCGCCCATGCCGCGTATGCCATCGCGTCCTGCCAGCAGACATGCACCACCGGATGGCGTGCCCTGCCCTTTAGATCGGAGGCAGGACCATCCGGATGCCGCCAGTTGGCCCCCGGCAGATACGTCCACCATTTATAATAGTCGCTCAAGGAGACTTCCCCCGCTGGCGGAACGAACACGACCGAGCCCGGGACCAGTCGGTCAGACGGCACATTCGGGAAATCCTTGGCGTCCGGTTTCTTCTCCGCAACTGTCACATAACCAGTGGCTTTCACAAATCTCTCAAACTGCTCGTTGGTCACCTCGGCCTTGTCCATCCAAAAGCCATCCACCGTGACCGTATGGACCGGTCGTTCGTCCGGCAAGCCGTCCTCCGCACCCATCTGGTACGTGCCGCCCGGTATCCAAACCATGTCGTTGGTGTCAGGAATAAGCACAGGAGGGGGCAAGTTGTGGCCCAAAGCAGTTGCGCCAGAGCTTCGAGAGGGTTTAACGATACCGCCGCGCAAAGTAAGAAGGGTGCCTAACACCACTGCCCCCAACACAACCGCGAAGATAATTACCACTTGGCGGGTGGACAGGTTCGGGTCCGGCTCGGGAGGAGAAGCGCTCACAAGCAAGTGACTGCAAAGCAACACGTTGCCGCCGTACGCGAGCACGGTGGTTCAGTTTTGCGAAATGGTCCGGTCAGTATCATGAGTCAAGATCGGGAAGCCAAGGTAACATCCTGGTTGGGAAAGCTCAACCCATTGACGACGGAGCCTCGCGGTTGCGAACAAAACGGAGCCGGTTGAACGACTTTTCCTAGCCATCGGAATTTCTCAACAGGAAAAATAGTAAGAAGGACTGCCAACGATTCAACGGCAACATATTGATGGCGAAAATCAAACATACACAATTACTTGTATCCATTGGTTGAGCCTTCCACCGTGGTCACTCTTGGGCAATGTCGCAAAAGCAGCCCGTCGGGAGGTTCAAGGGAGGGCGTAGCCGTTCCGACAAATTGGAGGCACAACAGATGCTTAAACGCAAATATGAAAGCGATTACACGTTGGGTTGACTGGTGGGTGGTGACGTTGAGCTTTGCGGTTTTCTGCGGTGTTGAGTGCGCGATTGTTTACTCGATTTTGCGATTTTTCCACGCGGTGCATTGAAACTGTAAGTTGTTCGTGGCGAGCTTGATGGGATGTATGTCGTAAGGGGCGGATGACCCTCCAATTCATCCGGGTCGCAAGCGGGCGAAAGTCTGCCGGTAGCGTGTTCTCGGACGATGTTTTTTGACGCGCCAAACGCTCCCCTCTGCCCAGGAACAAGACAAAGCCAGACTTGCAGTGTCCCTTCGTATGAAGATCATAAAAAACCGAAACGTGCCGCGATTGGCCAACGTGAAGCCTTGATCGACTTTGATTTGGCTTCATTTTTATTGATCTTGCCCTCCAACTGCCCCGCAAGCCGCAGTTTTTTGCAGTACACGAGCCGCGATTACCTTGGAGGCGGGTTACTGTTGCTTTTGAGTTTCGCATACGCCTCGAGCCTCGCCCAGCGCGCAGCCCGTCGCCGGGGTTCGATCCACGCACGGGAACGAAAATATGGTCCGCCGCACCCTTGAATTGGGTTGAATCGCCTGGATTTTGAGGAAATTCGGGCGCGTCGCCAACGCATTCGCCCTGACCAGAGGCCACCCGCCCGCCATAGATTGAGGAACGAGACTCCTGCCCAGAGTTGGCCGCTTGAATCGCATTGATCCGCGAACAGACGTTCCATGATCTCAAAAATGCGCCTCTTGATTTGCAACAGGTTACGAGTTTGGAGATCATGGTGTGTGCGCAGGTCCCAAAGCGGAACAACACCC
>CAZMLP010000865.1:0-2147 GCA_964566745.1 uncultured Verrucomicrobiota bacterium
GCTGGGCGTGCTGCTTTACGTTCTTTCCGCCGAGAATCGCGACGTCCGCGCGGGCAAGCCCGGGGTGCCGTGGCTGTTCACCATCGCGGCCGGTCTGGTGCTCACCATGCAGGCAATTTTCTCGACCGAGAACACCTGGCCGAATCACCAGCACACCACAAATTTTTACCGGGTCATCTCGAGCGTGTTTCCGTTCTTGCTCGTCGGTGTGGCGCGGGCGTCGCGCCTGCGCTGGGCGGCGACCATTGCCGCTGCCACGTACACCCTGTTGATGCTGTCGCTCACCTGGATTTTTCCGCTGTTCCCGGCGCAACCGAAACTGGCGCCGATTTACAACCCGGTGACGTCTATGGTCCCTCCCGCGTTCCCGATCCTGCTCATTGCTCCGGCGGTGTTCATTGACCTGCTGGCCATGGCCTTTGGAAAGCAGAGGGTTGGGCGCGAGGACGAGGCTGCCCCCGTGCGGCCGCGATGGTGGAAAGATTGGGCTTTGGCGTTGACCAGCGGCTTCGTCTTCCTCGCCGTCGCGTTTCCCGTGCAATGGTATTTCTCGAAGTTTTTGATCAGTCCGGCGGCGAACAATTGGTTTTTTGCCGGCAGCCGGATCTGGCCCTATTCGGACCGCCTCGGTCCCTGGATTCACCAGTTCTCGGAGCTGGATGTTGATCCGGTCACGTTCCGGACACTCGCCTTTACCGTCGTTTTCGCGGCAGTGTCAGCGCGGCTCGGCTTGTGGTGCGGCAACTGGATGTTGAAGGTCCGGCGATGAGGAGGTTGCTTCTTGGCTTGTGCCTGTTGGTGACGTCCGCGGCTTGGGCGCACATCGGCAGCCCGAACGTTTGCTTCGAGGGCAAGGCGGGTCCCTATCCCGTGCGCGTGACCATCCGTCCTCCCGGCGTGGTGCCGGGCCTGGCGGAAATTGATGTGCGCCTGCTCGCGCCTGGAGCGAAACGTGTCTCCGCTCTGCCGGTTTATTCACGGGCCGGCCGCAAGGGGGCTCCGCCGCCGGACGAGGCCAAACCCGTCGCGGGCGAGCCGGACCTGTATCACACGCAACTCTGGCTGATGACCCAGGGAGCCTACAGCGTGGACGTGGAAGTCGAGGGGGCCGCGGGCAAAGGGACCGTGATTGTGCCGGTCAACTCCGTGGCCATGACCCGCAACCCCATGCAGCAATGGTTCGGCGTGATGCTCGCCGTGCTGGGGACGATCCTGTTTTTGAGCGCGGTCAAGCTCACGGGCTCCGCGTTCAGCGAGGCGGTCACGGAACCGGGTGTCGAGTTGAGCCGCAAGGGCCGCTGGTTGGCGCGCGGAGCGACACTGGCGGGGCTGGTAGTGTTCTCTCTAATCCTTTGGGGCGGCAAAGCCTGGTGGGGTTTGGAGGACCGGATTTACCGGGAGCGCCGCATGTTCAAGCAGATCCCTGTGACCGCCACCGCGCGAATGGACGGCAACGAGCCGGTGTTGCGGCTGACGATGGAAAACCCGCGCGGCAGTCGCAATTGGGACAAGCTTTTGCCGGACCATGGAAAACTCATGCACCTGTTCCTGGTGCGCCAACCGGCGATGGATGTCTTCGCGCACCTGCACCCGGTCCGGCGGGGCAAGGATTTTGAGGCGGGTCTGCCGCCATTGCCAGAGGGCGATTATCAAGTGTATTCCGACATCACCTATGAAACCGGTTTCGCCGAGACGCTGGCCACCTCGGTAAAAATACCGGTGTTGCCCGCGTCTGCCTCGCGTCCGCGTCCAAGCTCCGCCCCGTCGGATGTGGTTTGCTCCGTGACGGCGCGTGTGGCCGGTTTGTCCGGTGGCGCGAGCCGTTTCGATCCGGATGACACTTGGCACATGGACGGGCCTGCTCCGGCGACGAATGCCCAAGGTCAACCCGTGAGTGAATTGATGGGCGGGGCCAAAATGACTTGGGAACGCGAGGGACAGATCACCGCCGGGCGCGGCACATCCCTGCGTTTCAAATTGGTTCAGGCGGATGGCCGGCCCGCGCGGCTTGAGCCGTATCTCGGCATGCTCGGGCATGCGATTGTCCGGCGCAAAGACGGCTCGGTCTTCGCGCATGTGCATCCGTCAGGAAATTTCTCCATGGCCGCGCAAATGTTTTTCGCCGACAAACTCGCGCCGCAAAATGG
>CAZMLP010000866.1:0-2729 GCA_964566745.1 uncultured Verrucomicrobiota bacterium
ATGGCTTCATCCCCGCCTAGGTTTGAGTGGCGACTCGCCGGTAAGATTGCCACGGATTGGAGCGCGTCATACGTCTGGCGTGGCCTCAATTATGTGTTGGCCGGGCTGTCCTTGAAATGCATGGCGAGCAAATTGGCAATGCGCTTGATGGTCTCGGGTGGCGGATAACTCGCGTCCGCGATCAATCCCTTGGCCCGGGACACTGCCTCCTGGCGGGTATTGGGCTGGGCGCGCAAGGTTTGGTCGAGCTCGTCCGTCTGTCCGAAGGTCGTTTCCGGCGTGGTCCCGCCAGCCGGGACGCCTTGGCTCGCAGGCCCGCTCTTTCGCGCCGCTTGGGCGTGGGAAAGCGAGCTTGCGTTAGGATTCAGATTTAGTTCCATACGCCTATCGCTACTTTCTGGCAGGCTAGGTTCACAAAGTTTAGCACTACTCGCTCATCGGCGCGGCCCGGAAAAACTTAAGCGCCACCCGGCAATACTATGCCGGCGGTGGTGGTCCGCCAAGGCAAGAAGTGCCGGATTTGATTCCGTCGGTCGAAAAACCAGCCAAATTTGCCGGTGGTTTGTTTGGCAACAGGTTCATCATGAATGACTTTGACACCCGCTTCGGCGGCATCGCGCGGCTTTACTCTGTCCCGGGCCTCGAACGACTTCGACAGGCCCATGTCTGTGTGGTGGGAGTGGGCGGCGTCGGAAGTTGGACGGTGGAAGCCCTGGCTCGGTCGGGAATCGGGACTTTAACCCTGGTTGATTTGGACGAAATCTGCGTTAGTAATGTCAACCGCCAGCTCCCCGCCTTGGACGGCTGCATTGGCCAACCCAAGGTCGAGGTGCTCGCCAAACGGGTCCGAGCCATCAATCCCGGGGGTCAAGTTCATGCGCTGGTGGAATTCTTCACGGCTGAAACCGCTGGACGCATATTGGCCACCCGATACGACTACGTGGTGGACGCGATCGACAATCTCGCGAACAAGTGCCGCCTCATCGTCGATTGCCAGGCCGCGGGAATTCCAATAATCACCTGTGGTGGAGCCGGTGGCCGGCGTGATGCCACCGCCGTGCGCGTTTCCGACCTTGCGGATGCCTCGCATGACCGGCTCCTCACCGAAGTCCGCCGCCGCTTGCGCAAGGAACACGGCTTTCCCGCCGAAGGTCGAAAATTCGGAGTGCCTGGTGTCCATTCTTCCGAGCGGCCAGTTTTCCCGCAAGCCGACGGGTCGGTCTGCGCCACGCGACCGTCGAGTAACCAAGGCGGGGAGTTGCGCCTGAATTGCGACCAAGGATTTGGAACGGCCACCTTTGTCACAGGCGCGTTTGGGTTCGCTGCCGCGGGTTACGTCGTGAGCCGTTTGGCGGCATCCTCAACCGCGCATTGAGCCCGCCGCCTTCACCGGATAGTATCCAGCGCATGAATTCCGTCGCTCTCATTACCGGTGGATCCCGCGGCATCGGCCGGGGCATCGCGCTCGAACTCGCCCGGGCCGGTCATGACCTGGTAATTAACTATGCGTCCAATCGCGACGCCGCGCTCCAGACCGTCGCCGACTGCGTCGCCTTGGGGCGTGAGCAAGGAAAGACCATCCGTGCCGAGGTCTGCCCGGCGGACATCAGCCAGACTGGCGACCGTCAGGCTCTCCTCGACTTCACTCGTGATGCGTTTGGCCGGCTGGATCTATTGGTGAATAACGCCGGGGTCGCGCCCAAGACACGCTCGGACATTCTGGAGGCAACCGAGGGGAGCTTCGACCGGCTGATGGCCATTAATGTAAAAGGCCCTTATTTTCTCAGCCAACTCGCGGCGCGCTGGATGATCGAGCTGTCAGGGAAAGAAGCGGCGAGCGAGGCTCTGGCAAAACAGTTTCGCGCCATTGTCACAATCTCCTCGGTCAGCGCCTACACCGCCTCCACCAATCGTGGAGATTACTGCGTCTCGAAAGCCGCGCTTTCCATGCTCACGCCATTGTTCGCCTCGCGCCTCGCGCCGCACGGCATCCATGTTTATGAGATTCGCCCCGGAATCATTGCGTCAGACATGACTGCCCCCGTGAAAGAGAAATACGATCATCTGATCGCAAATGGTCTCATGCCGATCCGCCGATGGGGGCAACCAACCGATGTCGGCAAAGCCGTGGTCGCCATCGCGCAAGGCCTGCTACCCTACAGCACGGGCGAAGTCATCAATGTGGACGGCGGTTTCCATCTTCGCCAGCTCTGATCTGAAAATGTTCCACATTCCCTAAGCCACCCCGCCATGGCCTTAAAAATCGATTCCCGCCTCTCCGTCAAAAGCCTTGTCCCGCAAATTGAGCGCATGTTCGCGCTCTCGGCGGAGAAAATCCTCCGGCTCGAGAAGAACTGGCGGCCTGAAAATGGCACGCCAGTGTTTACCGCCGGCGGGCGTTACACCTCGCGCGGATGGACAGAATGGACCCAAGGCTTCCAATTCGGCTCGGCCATTTTGCAATTCGATGCCACCGCCGAGGATTCGTTTCTCGAACTGGGGCGACGTCACACCCTCGAGCGCATGGCCTCGCATGTGTCACACATTGGCGTGCACGATCACGGCTTCAACAACATCTCCACTTACGGCAACCTGCTCCGTTTGATGCGCGAAGGCAAAATTCCAGCCAACGAGCACGAGCGGGATTTTTACGAACTGGCGCTCAAGGTCTCGGGCGCGATTCAAGCGGCGCGCTGGGCGTCCACCGCCGATGGTCGCGGTTACATCTA
>CAZMLP010000867.1:0-1702 GCA_964566745.1 uncultured Verrucomicrobiota bacterium
CGAGCCGTTGGACGCGGCGCTCATCCGCCAACTGGTGGCCGTGTCCCAAGTGGACCACAACGCGTTTTCATCACGAATCACGAGGGAGTATCCGCCGCCGTCGGTGGGCGGGTACCATTTGTTGTTGTAATCGAACTCGAGAATTTTCTCCCCGCCCGCGTCCTCGAGCCGGAGTCGCTCGCCATTGTTGTCCAAGGTTCCTGAATATTGACCGGCCACCGGAAGTGCCGCCCCGTAGCGCTCGCGAAAGGCCGCCGGATTTTTCACCACCAACGCGAAACCGCCCGGCGCCAGCGTCGGGATCGTGCCGCCGGCAAAAGCGAAATAGATGCCGTTGGTAAAACGAACGCCGCGCAGATCGAGCGCTGTGGCTCCAATGTTTTTCAACTCCACAAATTCGAACTCCTGCGGGCCGTTCGTGCCCGCGGCCGTTGGAGCCGGATTATACATGACCTCGGTCACGCGCAGGAAACGCTGCGCCAGTGACGGGCCACCCGGGTACGCGTTCGTGGCCACGGCGGCGCCGGTGTCATCCGCCAGCACAAGCGTTTCTCCCCAGGCGCTCAATTGTCCCTGGTAATTGCCCTGGACGAAAATGTTCTGCCCCGCGTGCGGGCTGGCGACCCGCGCCCGAAATGCCGGAACATTCGGCGAAACATAAATCGACCCTCCTGTGGGCACCACCGTGCCGGGCCGAAAGCGGTGCGTCACCCCGCCCGAGATTTGCCAGTTGGAAACATCGAGCGTGAAATTGTTCGTGTTAATCAGTTGGATGAATTCCTCGGCCTGGTTTCCCGAGGAGGGGTTATATTCGATCTGGCCAAATTGCATGGCAACGCCGGCGGGCTGGGCGGCGGGGACGCGCTCGCCATTCACCGTCGCGGCCGACTTGTTGAACAGAAAATCGCGCCGGCCGGGCAGGTGGATGTCAATGATCCGCTGCGCCTCCGGACGCATCGCATTGCTGTTTCCCCATTTCGGCCAGGCGGCGTAATCCATGTCCGCGTCGGACGTCCCAATCGCGGGCGGGTCCATCAAATCCATCATCTCCCGAATGCGCTTTTCTATTTTTAACGAGGCGGCGGGAGTTCCCGGCGCCTGTAGAATTTGATCCATCACCGTCCGAAGACGCCGCAAATACATGCGCCGGAAATCGGTGTTGTTGAAAATCAGATTATAAAACCGGTTCGCCGGCTTCCCTTGCTGGGCAGAGTTGTAGAAGTTGAGGACGTTGTCCTGAAACAGGGTGTCGGTGAAGTAACCTTGCGAGTCGAGCCAGTTTCGCCCCCAACTCAAGTCAATGTCCCACGGAAACAGCATCCATTCGCCGGTGCCAGGCGTGTCGCGATACGCGTAAAAATTTTTGTGCCCGTGATCCTGGCTGCTGACCAAGGCAAGCCCGACGAAATAACTGATCGTTTGCGGCAGATCAATGTTGTCCCAGGCGTAAAGGGCACGCGTGGCAAGCGGCCGGCTCTCGTCCAAATTGTTCACCAATGCCTGCAGGTCGCTGGAATTCTCGTTCTTTCGGGTTTTCTTTTCATTGCCCCCGGCCGACGAGAGGTTGTTGTACATCTTGTAAAGCGCGCCCTCGGGATCGCGCCCCACGCGGTCCAGCCAGCGGCTGTCGCCGTCCTCCAGCATGTCCGCGATGCTGAAAAATTTGACGTTTCGCTGGACGCGCACTTGAAAGCAGAAGTGG
>CAZMLP010000868.1:0-2311 GCA_964566745.1 uncultured Verrucomicrobiota bacterium
CGTTCCTCCGCCTTCTTCAACTCGTAACGCGTCCGGCGCAACACCACTTCACGCCGGTGGTCAATGTAACATTGGATCTGCGCCTTGAGGCTCAACAACTTCGGGCGGCCACGGTCAATCGCCAGGGCGTTGACGCTGAACGACACCTCCAGTTGCGTGTGCTTGAAGAGGTTGTTGATGACCACTTTCGGGATCGCGTCCCGCTTCAGCTCGATCACCAGCCGGCAATTCTCGTCCGACTCGTTGCGCATCGCCGAGATGTCGGTGATGATCTTCTCGTTCACGAGGTCGGCGATCTGCTCCTCCAGGCCGGCCCGGTTCACGTTGAATGGGATCTCCGTGATGACCAGTTGCTCGCGCCCGCCCTTGAGCTGCTCGATGCCCACCGTGCCGCGAATCTTCATGCTGCCGCGGCCGGTCTCGAAATAGTTTTTGATCCCCTCGACACCGCAAATGGTGCCACCGGTCGGGAAATCCGCCCCTTTGATAAACTTCATCAACTGGGCAGTCGTGATGTTGGGATTGTCGATCTGCGCGCAAATGCCATCCACCACCTCGCCGAGGTTGTGCGGCGCCATGTTGGTCGCCATGCCGACCGCGATGCCCGTGCCACCATTGACGATCAAGTTCGGGAATGCCGCCGGAAAAACGGAGGGCTCCGTCTCGCGCTCGTCGTAGTTCGGGACAAAGTCCACCGTATCCTTGTCCATGTCCGTCATCAGCGCCGCGCCCAAGTGCGTCAGCCGCGCCTCGGTGTAACGCATCGCCGCCGGGGGATCGTTTTCCACGGACCCGAAATTGCCTTTGCCGTCCACCAGCCGCTCGCGCATCGCCCACGGCTGGGCCATGTGAACCAGCGTCGGATAGATCACCGCCTCGCCGTGCGGGTGGTAGTTACCCGAGGTGTCACCGCAAATCTTGGCGCATTTGATATGCTTGCGGCCGGGAAAGAGCGAGAGGCGCTCCATCGCGTACAAAATGCGGCGTTGCGATGGCTTGAGGCCGTCACGCGCGTCCGGCAAGGCGCGGGAGATGATGACCGACATCGAGTAGTCGAGGAACGAGTTCTTGATCTCGTCCGCGACGTTGATTTTGGCGATCTTTTCGTTGGCGGCGAACAAAGGGGTGTTCGTCACCGGCAATTCGTTTTTGTCGTCAGGCATGGGAAAATCAAGCGGACCGGCGGATAACGCCGGTCAAAATGGTTGTCTTAAGAGTTGGACGGGGCGGCGGTCACCAGTGGCTCACACGTCCAGATTGCGCACATTCAGCGCGTTGTCCTCGATGAACTGCCGTCGCGGCTCCACCTCGTCACCCATCAGCCGGGTAAACATCTCCTCGGCCTCCACGGCGTCGGTCAGGTCAATGCGCAGCAGCTTGCGTTTGGCCGGGTCCATGGTCGTTTCGAACAACTCTTTCGCGTCCATTTCGCCCAATCCTTTGAAGCGGTACATCTGGATGCCCTTTTTGCCGACCGCTTTTACCGCGCTCAAAATCTCGGGAATGGAGAAGAGCGGTTGCACCGAGGCTTTGTCACCCTCGCCCTCGATCAGTTCGAAGAGCGGTTTGTCCTGGGCCGCGTAATGCTCAATGCTCAATCCCTTCCGGTCCAGCTTGTCGAGCAACTCGCCGATCGCCTTGCTCTCCAGGTGCAGGTTCGAGTGGCGCGCCCGGCGGGTCACACCCTTGGCCTTGTCAATCCGCTCTTTCGCCTCGGCATCGCCGAACAAGTCCGCGTGCTCGGCCTTGAACTCCTCCAGCGCCTCGTTCGAGGCCAGGTAATGCACGGTCTCCTCGTTGCCCTCGCGGACCTTGACCATGTGCTGGGGCAGGGAACCGTCCTTCCCTCGCTTCTCCACATAATCGGCAAAGTAGCCGCCCTGTCGCCGGATATAGCTCGCGTGCTAGTCCAGCGACTCCAGCAATCCGAGGATCTCTTCGAGTTGCTTTTGGGAGAACTCCTTGTCGTCCGCCAAGTTCTTCAACCGCACTTCCTCGGTCGCGATCTGCAACAAAATCCGGTTCAGTTGCACGTCGTCGTCGATGTACTCCGTCCGCTTCTTGCGGGTGATGCAGTAGAGCGGCGGCTGGGCGAAGTACATGAACCCCTGTTTTACCAACTGCGGCATCTTCCGGTAGAAGAAGGTGAGCAGGAGCGTGCGAACGTGCGAGCCGTCCACATCCGCGTCCGTCATGATGATGATCTTTGGTCGCGCAACTTCTCGAGGTTGAACGCTCCCTCGCCCTCTCCGTCCCCGATGCCCGTGCCAATGGCCGTGATCATCGTGCGGATTTCGTTGTTCTGGAGCAC
>CAZMLP010000869.1:0-1765 GCA_964566745.1 uncultured Verrucomicrobiota bacterium
GCCTGGAGCGAGTTGCGGGTGCGCAACCCGGAATTCGTGAAGGACAACGTCACGCTGCCGATCCAGCGCCTGCGCGAGGCGGTGAGCGAGTTGATCAAGACGAGCGAGGACAAGGACACGGGGCTGGAGTTGCAGGATTGCAACCGGCGCCTGGCGGAATTGCGCGAGCAGGTGGCGGTGTTCCTCAGCCAGTCGGCGCCGAACCATGTCTATTGGGTGGAGCGCGGCGGCAAGACGAACCGCAACCTCGTGCTCAACGCGGCGCCGGTGCACGTCGCCGAATATCTGCGCGAACGGTTGTTTCACTCGGACACGTCGGTGATCATGACCAGCGCCACGCTTGCCATTCCGTCGGCGAACTCGCGGCCCAAGCCGGCCGGCGAGGTGGTTGGCGAAGGGCGCGAGGCGCCGGCCGCCGCGGAGCGAGGCGCGCGCACGGCGTTGAATTATTTTGCCCGGCGCGTCGGCGGTGAGGAGGCCGCGATGCTGCAAACCGGCTCGCCCTTCGATTACGAAAAGCAGATGCGGCTTTACGTGGTGAACAAGATGCCCGAGCCGCGCGACGCCGGATACCGCGACGCGCTGATCCACTGGATCGAGCATTTCATCCGGCAGACACATGGCAAGGCGTTCGTGCTCTTCACGAATTTCAAGTTGATGCAAGAGATTGCCGAGGCGATGGAGCCGTTCTTCAACAAGCTCGGCCTGCAATGCCTCGTGCAAGGCACCGGCACGCCGCGCTCGACGATGCTGGAAAAGTTCAAGGAGGACATCGACTCGGTGCTCTTCGGCACGGACAGCTTTTGGCAGGGCGTGGATGTGGCGGGCGAGGCGCTCTCGAACGTGATCATCACGCGGCTTCCGTTCGCGGTGCCGGATCATCCACTCATCGAGGCACGCATTGAGGACATTGAGGCGCGCGGGGGAAATTCGTTCAGCGAGTTCTCGTTGCCCGAGGCGATCCTCAAGTTTCGCCAGGGCGTGGGCCGGTTGATTCGCACCAAGACCGACACCGGCATCGTGGTTGTGCTGGACAACCGGATCCTCGGCAAGCGTTACGGTCAGGCGTTTCTCGACGCGCTGCCGAAATGCCCGGTCGAGGTGGTGTAATTAAGGGCAGGGCGGTGGCCTTGCCTGGGCGAATCAAGGCGCGGACAGGCCGTCCACTGATGTGCCGTCGTGGCCCCAATGGATGTCCAACCGGCCCGGGTCACAGGGCTTTCCTTTGTAGGCCAGGCAGACGTAACTGTATTTGAAAAAGGCCGCGTGCCCGTCGCTAAACGCGATGTCGCCGCCGCCATCATGACGGGAGGAGAAGCGGCTGGTGTAGTTCTGCGGGCTGCCGAGTGTCTTTGCCTTGGCGGCATCCGTTCCAAAGTACGGTTGCTCGTCGGCGCGCACCCGGTTGTCCGAGAACATCACAAACGCCGAGGGATTTTTGACGAGCGAGGTCTTGAGGCGCGTCACTTGCACCGTGCCCCCCTCTTCCCACAGGCCCTTGGAGTTCATGCCGTAATGAAAGATGGGGCGCGTGTCCGCGTTCAGGCCGGCGTCCAGCGGCTGGCTTGCCGCCGTCGGACAGTGGTACACCGTGTTTCCCCGGTTGAAGGCGGCGGGCCCGGCGCTGTCGAAGGCGTACTGCCACAAGGGTCGGCTTTGGAGGTAAGGGGGCAGGGCGTTGAACCACGCGTCGCGGCCGTACATCACGCCGCCCGCGCTGTTGGCGGACTCAAGGGCTGACAGTTCCAGCCACCCCGGCTCGTCC
>CAZMLP010000870.1:0-2202 GCA_964566745.1 uncultured Verrucomicrobiota bacterium
AGAAACCGTTGACGGGCGACCATTCCCGCTCTTTCAGGCGCGGCAAAATGCACTCGGCTGCGAGACCGTACTCCAGAGTGAAGCGCGCGCCGGGCTTCAAAGCGCGGACCACGGCGGCGAGAAAAGTTCGCATTCCCCCGCGATCCAAATAGCCAAAGCTGTTCCCGAAGCAATAGGCCGCGTCGAATTCCGCGTGGCCGGGAAGTTCTCGCATCTCGGCGTGCCGCCAGTCCACTGTCACGTTCGCCGCGGCGGCGCTCGCGCGTCCGGCGGCCAGCATCTCCTCGGAAACATCAACGCCGGTCACCGCATAACCGCGCTTCGCCATTTCGAGCGCGTGACGACCAAAACCGCACGGCACATCCAGCACACGCTGGCCGGGGCGCAATCGCAACTCGCTTTCCAAAAAATCAACCTCGTTTCGCGTCCACTCCGGTGGCAAGGCATTCTGCCACATCTCCATCATCATGCCTTTAAAGAAACTGCGGTACCAGTCGTTTTCCATATTTTTTCTCAGGGCTTGGCCGCGCCAGTTGCCGCCGCCTCCGCCGGTTGAAGCAGCTTGACGCCTGCGAGCAGCGGCGGGAATTCCGGATATTGATTGCGCCGCCCGCTCCAGTTCGTAAATAGGTGGCCGAGCATACGGTCGTGCTTTTTATCCAATCTTTTGCGAATAAATGCCTCGCACGCCTCGACGTTCTTCCAACTGGTGGGCAACAGGCGAAAGCCTTTTTCCAAAAACATCGGGACCGAGGGATAGCCATCGGCCCGCTTCTCGTAGTGCCAGTCGCACATGATGATGTCCTTCGGAATCATGTCGATGGCCGGGGCGGTGCCGGCAGCCGAGGCCTCCCATTTGCCGTATTTTATTTGGGAGGCGTCGATCAGCCGGTCGGCCCACATCAGCATCTCCACCTTCCGTTGCTTTACCAGGTAACCGTGAATGTCATTGACCGCCTTGGCGAAAACCTCGGCCGGGTTCTTGCCGAACGTCGAGGGCGACTCCTTGCTGCCGATGAGAAACACCTCGTCCATGCCGGCATGCAACGCGTCGGCGTGAAAGGCGTCAATCAACTCGCCCAAGAGAGGGAACACGATTTCGTTCACCCTCGGGTTTAGCGGATCCCACTCGCGGCAATAGAGCCCCTTGTTCCCGGGAAAGGCGTTGGGGGTGAGGTCCAGTTCAGGATATTTGGTCAGCAGGGAAAACGTGTTGCTCGACCACGACTGGTGCCCGAGACATTGGAACTGAGGAATCAGTCGAATTCCTTTGGCGCGACAGGCGTCCGCCATGCGGCCCGCGCCGGCGCGCGTGATGGGCGTCTGGTTGCCGCGCAGCTCGGGATGCGACTGGAACTCGAAGCCGTAATCGACCTCGAGGATGATGGTGTTGACGCCGAGTTCCGCGAGCCTGGGCACCTGTTCGCGAAAGCTGTCGAGCGCGTCGTCCGTGCCCACGTTCAAAACGTGGATCGCGATCCAGGGAGTTTTCGCGGCCGCGCGAACCGGAAGCGCGAGAAGCAATGACACGGCGAGAGCCACACCGAAGCGGATGATCCGCCGGTGACTCGGGCGTTTTGAAAAATCACCGTCGCGTTGAGAAAAATTCGTGTTCATTCGTGGATTGAAACCAATCACCCTTTGGTCGTTCAGAGATTCATGCCGATTTCAACGCGCCGCGCCACTTCTTACGCCAGCAACTTCTTGATCAACTCACCATGCACATCGGTGAGCCGGAAATCGCGCCCCTGAAAACGGAACGTCAGTTTCGTGTGATCCAGGCCCAGTAGATGCAAAATCGTCGCGTGCAGATCATGGACATGGGCACGGTCCTCGACCGGGTTGAAACCGAGCTCGTCCGTCTCGCCAAGAGACTGCCCCGCCTTCACGCCGCCGCCCGCGAACCACATCGTGAACGCGTCGATATGATGGTTGCGGCCCGTGGTGTCGCGGTTTTCGCCCATGGGCGTCCTGCCGAATTCGCCGCCCCAGACCACCAGCGTGTCCTTCAAGAGGCCGCGCGCCTTCAAGTCCTTCACGAGCGCGGCCTGGCCTTGGTCCACTTCACGGCAAACCTTTTCAAAATCGCCCTGCAAATTCTCGCCGGGGCCGCCGTGGCTGTCCCAGTTGGTGTGGTAAAGCTGGACGAAACGCGTGCCGCGCTCGACGAGCCGCCGCGCCAGCAGACAATTCCGCGCAAAG
>CAZMLP010000871.1:0-2504 GCA_964566745.1 uncultured Verrucomicrobiota bacterium
CGTTGCCGGTGGCGCCGTGGACGCCGTCCACCGCCACATAGTAAACCGTGTTGCCCGTCGCCTGGAACTGCACCACGCTGGTTTTGCCATCCACCCCGCTGTCGTTGTCGCAGCTTTGCAGCACAAGCGACTCGAAGTCAGTTCCGGGCCCGGTGTAGACCGCCAGCACGCTGTCAAAGTCGCTTCCCTCAGTGCTGATCGTTAGCACACCGTCCCGCTCGGCGCGGTAGGAAAACCATTGTGAAGCCCCGCCAATCACACCGCACGACACCGGCTCGCCCGCCTCCACGGCGGAGTCGTGCGTGTTGAACAGTTGCGTCCCGGTGTAACCCCGCGCCAACGCGGCGCCCGCCGGCTGGACAGGCGAGTGGGCACTGCTGGTCGACGTGCCGCCAGCCGGCGGAACCGACGCCGCATACTTGTCATCACTCGACACGCCAGGGTTAAGGAAGTCGGTGTCCGGCGTCTGCAATTGAATGCCCGCGCGATCCGAGTCCACCGTCGCGCCGGAGTTGCTCACCCGGCAAAAGTAGGTTCCGGTGTCGGCGGCCTGCGCGTTGGTCACCGTGAGACTGGTGGCCACGGCGTTAGTGATCCGGTCGCCATTGTGAAACCATTGATACTGCAAGATACCCGCTCCCGGCGGGTTGGTGGCCAAAAGAGAGAACTGGACGGTTCCGCCTTGCACAACCGTCTGCGAAGCCGGCTGGCTGAGAATCACCGGCAGCTGCTTGGCGCCATCCGTGAGCGCGGTGAACACCCAGCCGAGCACAATATCCCCGCTCTGTCCGCCATAGCCATCAATGGCAATCACGTATTCCACCCCTGCCTGCACGTTCCATTGCGCCAGGCTCGTGAAGAATCCGCCGTCGTCACTGTCACTGGCGACCGGGGCAAGCGTGGGCAGAGTGTTGCCCGTGTAAACCGCCAGGGTCGTGTCAAAGGTGCTGCCGCGCGTGCTGAAGGACACCACGCCATTGGCCGGGGCCACCCAAGTGGTCCACACCGATTTCCGCGCGGGCAGCCCGCCGTGGTTCGGCTCCCCCGTCTCTTGGTCGGCTCCAACGTTCGAGCCTCGCCCAACGCCAGCCGATGTTTGAATCCGGCCGCGGTCGGCAAAATTATTGGCGAAGGCCAGGCTCGGAGCCTGCACGGTCAACCGGGCCGGCGCGCTGGCGACCGTGCCAAACGCCCCCTCCACTTGAACACTGTAATCACCCGAGTCCGCCGGTTGCAAACCATTCAGGGAGAGGCTGGCGTTGGTCTGGTTAAGAATCGCCTGTCCATTCAAAAACCATTGGTAACGAAACGGTCCATTTCCGTTGGCGGCCACCTGCAAGGTCGCCCCGGCGCCGACCACCGCGTTTTGCGATTGCGGCGCGGTGACGATGACGGGCGGCTCCAGTACCGCCAGGCGCGCGACTCGGCTCGTGACCGACCCCAGGCTGTTGGTGATCACCAAACTGTAGGCGCCGCGTTGTTGCGGTTGAATGGAGGTCAACAAGAGCAACCGGTTGGTCTCGCCCGGCAGATCCTGGCCCTCGCGACGCCATTGATAACGCAATGGGCTTGCGCCTTTGACATACGCGGAGAACGCCGCGTCACCACCCGGCAAGACTGTTTTGCCAATCGGCTGGCTCGCGATCACCGGCGGCGAATCAATGGCAATGTTCACAATGCCATCGCTGAACAGGCCTCCTTGGTCAGTGACACGGATTGCCACTTCGAAAACCCCGGCGTTGGTGGGGGTACCGCTCAGCAAGCCATTCGTGGCGCCAAGGCCGAGGCCGGCGGGAAGCGTGTCGCCCGGCGGCAACGACCACGTGTAAGGCGGCGTGCCCTTCTCGGCGTGAAATTGGAATTGGTACGGCAACCGCAGAACCCCGTTTGTCGGCCCGTCGCCGGCCAGCACCGGTGGCTCGAGCGTGGGATCCGGCAAAGTGCTCACCTTGAAGCTCGTGCTTCCCGAGACGCCGGATTTCCCCGTGAACTTCAGTGTGATGGTCGTTTCCCCCGGATGCGCCAGGGTGGTGACCTGCACGTTGAACTGGCCGGTGTTGACGTCCCCGTCGAGCAAGATGTCAAAATCCGGCGTCACGGTTTTGTCCGAGGAGGAAAACGTCACGCCGCCAAAGCCGCCCACCGTGGCCAGACCGGACACCTGGAAGGGGAGCTTGGGCGTGGACTGCCCGGGTAAAAGATGCTGGTCAGGAATGCTGCTGAAGGTGATCGGGCTGGCCGCCTCCGTGACTTGGAGGGTGAAACTGCCGCTCGTACTGAACCCGTTCGTAGCCGTGGCGTTGAGGGTGATTTTGGCAGTGCCCACCTGGTTGGACGCCGGGGTGATTTGGAAAGACTGGCTCAAGCCGAGCAGGCCGCCATTGATATGAATCGCGCTGTTGGGAACGAGCGTCTGGTTGTCCGAAGTGCCCGTCACCGTGACGGGGCCGGGATTAGTGACCGCTGTGGTCATGGTGAATGGAATCACCGCAGTCGAGGTGTTT
>CAZMLP010000872.1:0-7551 GCA_964566745.1 uncultured Verrucomicrobiota bacterium
TGGCCTCGGCGACCCAGGCCGAGGAGGCGAAGCAGAACGTCATGACCGCTCTGTCTTCAACCACCATCAGTGGTTATGTGGACACGTCGGCGATCTGGAAGTTCGGCACGGGCAATGGTTTGGTCGGCCGGTCCTTCGACGGCACCGCCAAGCAGGACGGTTTCAACTTGAATGTGGTCAAGTTGAGCATCGAGAAGCCCCTCGAAGAGGGTGATTGGGCTGCTGGTTACAAGGCGGACCTGCTCTTCGGGCCGGACGCGATCGGCTACAACACCTCGGCGGGAGCCGCCGCCGGTGACTTCGGCATCAAGCAAGCCTATGTCGAGTTGCGCGCGCCGATTGGCAACGGTCTCGACATCAAGATGGGCGTGTTTGACACGATCATCGGCTATGAGGTTTATGACTCCGTCAACAACCCGAACTACAGCCGCTCTTACGGCTATTTCATCGAGCCGACCGAGCACACTGGCCTGCTCTTGAGCTACAAGTGGGCTGACTGGTTGAATACCTCTGTGGGGGTCGCGAACACCTGGAACGCGGGCATCAACTCCCGCGCGGCGGGCCGCTCTGAATCCGAGAAGACCTACATGGCGTCCGTGACCTTGACCGCTCCGGACAGCTGGGGCGCGTTGAAAGGATCCTCCCTGTATTTGGGCGCCATCAATGGCATCAACAACGCCAACACCACCTCGGACACAACGAGCTTGTACGCTGGCGTGTCTGTCCCGACCCCGCTGGAGCACCTCTCCCTGGGCGCGTCGGCTGATTATCGCATGACCGAGCAAAAGGGCAAGGTGTCCGGTGGCAACGCGTATCTGGGTGGCAACGACTCCACCTACGCCAACGCGTATGCGCTCTACCTCAGCTATCAAGTGACCGAGAAGTTGAAGATCAGCACCCGTGGCGAGTATGCCTCCGGCACCGACGGCACCTGGTACTTCGACGGCTTTGGCGCCAGCCCGAACAACAACCCGCACAACGAGTTGTTCGGCGCGACCGTCACGGTGGATTACTCCCTCTGGGCCAATGTCGTGACCCGCGCCGAGGTCCGCTGGGACTCCGCTCTGGCCGGTGGCGACAACAACAGCGCGAAGCCTTTTGGCCTGGGTGTGAACCCGGACAAGAACGCTCTCTCGCTGGCTTTGAACGTCATCTACAAGTTCTAAGCAACGGCTAGACACCGTTTCAAAACCTCTCCGGGGCAACCCGGGGAGGTTTTTTGTTTTTTGCGTGCCCCTCTCCGAAACGTTGGCACGCCAGAATCAGATGGTTGACTGCGGCGCGGGTTGCGTTAGTTTTTTGACGGCTCGGGTAGCGGTACGTTTATTCAGCGGGATTCCCCATCCCCACCTCCTTGGCGTCTGCTGCCCGGGCCATTCTCTTTGCCCTCCGGCTGTTGACTACGCCACCGCAAACGCCTGAACAAACGTGTAAAAAAACACCGCGTTCGGATCCTTTTTTGCCGCCGCCATTTCCCGTTGAAGGTCCTCGATTTGCGAGCTCGCGATCTCCCCTGCCGTCTCCAGTTGGTCCGCGCCGCTCAAAAGCAATTCGATCCAGTAATCGAGCATTGCCGCGCGCTTTTCCGGCACGCGCCGGTCGTAATAAAACACGCGCGGCAAGATTTGAATTTGTTGAAAACCCGCGCGATCCAGCAAAGTTCCCAGCCTGGCCCCGACAAAGGGATCGCCGCCCATTCGTTCCTGCAGGGCGTTATACCGGTCCCAATACAACTTGAGCGCGGGTGACGGAGGCGAGAGAAACAAGGTGTGATTCAACACCTCGGTGAGCATCACCCGCCCGCCTGGGCGCAACACCCGGCGAATTTCCGCCAGGATGGCGAGCGGATCGGGCGCGTGCTCCAGCAGCCAGCAAATGAACGCGCCGTCGAATTTGGTGTCCGCGCCAAACTCAAGCTTTGTGGCGTCCATTTGCCGGAACTCGCACCGTTCGCGCAACACTGGCAACTTTTCAAAATGCTCGCGCGCCCGGGCAACCTGCGCCGCCGCGAGGTCCACGCCGGTGATTCGTAATCCGGGGGTCCGTCCGAGCAAAATCTCGGTCTGCGCGCCCACCCCGCAACCCACCTCCAAAAGCGATCTGATTCCGGTCAAGTCGATGGTCTCGTACACCACCGGCTCCAGAAAACGGGCTTGGCGGTAAAGCCGCCCCTGTTCCTCCGGGTCGTATCCATGAATGTAGTTCTCCATTTTCGCGCGTCTGGTTAAGCCCGAACGTTCCCGAATGACCCGCGAATCCCCAATTTCAAAATCCCATAACGCCGGCTCCAAATGATCGCGATGACCTGCTGCTCCGGATGTGGATTGGGATATCCTCCGCCGTTCGCCATTCAGTTTCCGTTATTTTTGCCGCTGTCGCGGTCACTCAAACGTCAGCACCGTCAAACTCGTTTTTGCCCGGATAATGTCCGCCATTGAACTCAACTCCTCCCCGCTCAATTTGGTCGCGCAAGCCTCGGGTGTGGGACGCGCCACAGTGTAGGCGTGCACTTCCTTGATCTGGCCGCCGCCACGCGTGATCTCGTTCAACCGCTCGCAATACGCCTCAAGTTCGTCCGCCGGCATCGCCCGCCCATGCACTTTGAGGAACAGGCTCTGGATCACGATGGGCCGGACGCGCGCGGTCTCGAGCAGATTTCGCAAAACCCGCTCGAATTTCACATTGGTGCGGTTGACGGTCTGGTAATACGCTTCCGTCCCGGCGTCCAGCTTGCCCCACACCTCGCCTTGGCTGGCGTCCATGATTTCCAGGCCGCGTTTCACATCCGCCTTGTCGAGGCCGGCGGCATCGGTGATCAGC
Organism: uncultured Verrucomicrobiota bacterium; assembly: GCA_964566745.1. GTDB lineage: Bacteria > Verrucomicrobiota > Verrucomicrobiia > Limisphaerales > CAZMLP01 > CAZMLP01. The sequence goes on from CAZMLP010000872.1 coordinate 2,821, forward strand.
ACGATTTTGGTCTTGTCCAGGCCCTCGGCGCGCTTCACGTCCACGACAGCCTGCACACACTCGGCGAAATTATGAATCATCGTCGGCTCACCGTCCCCGCTAAAGGCGATGTCCCGAATTTCCCGGGTCAGCCACGGCACCTCGTTGAACTTCGGCTCCTTGGCCAAGCCCCCGTCCCGCGCGAAGCGGATCATCGCGACCAACTCGTCGCGCATCTGGTTTAAATCCACGCGCGACACCTTGCCGGGAACGCGCCGGTCCACTTCACAGTAAATGCAGTCGAAGTTGCAGACCTTGTCGGGGTTGACGTTGATGCCGATGGAGAGGCCGCGCGAGCGGCGCGAGATCACCGGATAGACAAATGTGAAATCCGCGAAGTGCCGCGAGTGATCCTGCACGACCGCCAAGCCGGGGCGAATTTGAATGGATTGCTCAGCCACGCGGCCAATGTAGAACGCCCTCCGTCAAGGGCAAGCTTGAGGATGCGGCAACAGATTCCCCTCACCCGGCTTGGCAGGCATGGGCCCGAGGACAAGATCCTATCTCCGCCACCAACTGCGCGCGCCAGAAGCGCCCTGGTTCCGCAACTGCGCAATGAGCAACTGGCTGCGCGCGGCAGTGAGCGCCATGATGAACTCGTCGTAGCTTTGGAAGCGTTCGGCGGGATTCTTGGCCATCGCGCAACAAATCGCGTCGCTGGTCGCCTGCGAGATTCCTTGCACCACGAGATTTGGCGGGGTCAACGGCGTGTGGATGTGCGCGGCGACGACGTCGTCAGCGGTGGGGGCCTCAAAGGGAACGTGCCCGGTCAACGCGTGGTAAAGGGTCGCGGCCAGGCTGTACATGTCCGACAGGAAATTCTCGGCCTCCCGTTTTACCTTCTCAGGCGCGATATAATACGGCGTGCCCCAAATGACTCCGTCATCCTCTTTGTCAGTCTCGGCGTTGCGTGCCAGGCCAAAGTCCACCAGCTTCGGCTCGCCATCCGCGTTGAACAGGATGTTGCCCGGTTTGATGTCCCGGTGCAGAAGGTTATGTTTTAAGGCGGTGTCGAGCGCGGAAGCCACCTTGGTGCCCACATCCAATGCCAACAGCTCGCTGACGTGCCCCTCCTTCTCGATCCGCCCGTCCAGGCTGCCGCAATCGGCGAGTTCCATCGCGAGAAAGAGCTGCCCGTCGTTATCGTCGAACGTGTAAACGTGGATGATGTTCGTGTGGTTCAATGCCGCGCACGCCCGTGCCTCGCGATAAAAAGATTCAAGGGCCTGCTGGTCCTGGGCCAGTTCGCGGCGCATCAATTTCACCGCCACATCCCGTTGCAGCATGGTGTCATACGCGCGGTAAACCGTCCCCATCCCGCCCGAGGCGATCGCGCTGCGCAACTCGAACTGCCGCAGACGCATCGGCATCATCACGGGATGGCCGCACTTCGAGCAGGGAACCGACTCAAACGGCGGCAGGTCACTGGAAATGAAGACCTTCGCGCCACATCCGCCGCACGTCACCATCCGAAGCTGTTTCCGCTCGCTGTTCGACAACTCAATCACGTCACTCATTTTAGCAGTTGTTGTTCCGGCGACAAGCCGAGCCTTGCGTCAGCGCCGCAAATATTTTTTGACAAACCACCCGGCATGTCGTTACTTGCCTTGTGAAGGGTATGAATTCCACCAACCTGAACGGCGTCGGCCATTGCTTAATGGCTGGCATTGCGGGGCTTGCGTCCCGATCCAGCCGTCAGTGTTGGTCGAGTGGCTCCGCGGGGGGCGAATCTTAGCAGAAACAGTTTTCAGGCCACCCCGCGATTGCCAGCCAGTCGCGGGGCTTTTTGTTTTCCGCGACGCGGTTTCCGCAGAAGATTTTATGAAGCAGAGAGAGACCAAAGTGAATGGCCGGCTCGACCGAGCCGAAAGGGAAGAATCCCCGCCTTTCCAAGCGGCGGTGAATATTGCCTTTGAACAACTCAAACAACGGCTGCTGGCCAATCTATTGGCCGAGACGCCGGAGGCGAAGTTCAATGGGCCCCTTCGGCGAGCCACCAACGAGGCGGCGTCCCTGGCATGGATGGCCGGTTACCCCCAGCTGACACTGCCGGTGTTGCTCAGTGAGAAGGCCCGTTTGGCCCGCCGCCACGCTATCCGCCAGGAGCGAATTAGCGCCAGCAGCCGTGTCATTCTGGCCAAAGCCGCCTGATCCGGTGACAGCGCTTATTTTGCAGAGAACGTGAAGCTGGCAACGTGATGATACTTCTGTCCCGGCCGCAAGATCGTGGAAGGAAACTCGGGGTGATGCACAGCGTCAGGAAAATGCTGGGTCTCCAGGCAAAACCCATGATGCTGCACATGGTTACCCGTGTATAACTGCACGCCGGGCTCGGTGGTGCGCAACTCCATGGCGCGCCCGCTCACAGGGTCGCGCGCCCGCGCTGCCAGGATCAGCGACCCGTTGTGCGGGGGCAGCACATAACCGTGATCATAGCCGTTCAATTTTGGGGGCAACTGGCTCCAGCGCGCGCCAATGGCTGTGAATTGGGTGAAATCCATCGGCGTGCCTTTCACCGTTTTGATCTCACCGGTGGGGATTAACTCCTCGTCGGTGGGCGCGTATTTGTCCGCCGCGATCCACAATTCCTGGCCGAGGACATCGCCCGTTCCCGCCAGGTTGAAGTAAGCGTGGTTGGTCAGGTTGATGGGCGTCGCCTTGTCGGTGGTGGCCTCATAAAGCAAGGTTAACTCATTCTTGTCGGTCAGGGTGTAAGTCACCATTACCGTGAGGTTGCCTGGGTAGCCTTCCTCACCGTCACGGCTCTTGTAGGTGAACTGCACCGCCGCGGCATTCTTGCCCGCCGAAACCTCCTTGCCCTCCCAATTGACCGACGCGAAACCCTTGCGTCCACCATGAATGTGGTTGCGACCATTGTTCGCAGCAAGCTTGTACTCCACTCCGTCGAGTGTGAAGCTCGCCTTGGCAATGCGGTTGGCCACGCGACCGATGACCGACGCGTTTCCGGGAAAACCCTTCGCATAGGTGTCCCATGAGCTGGATCCCATGATCACGTTGGTGAAAACGCCGTGACGGTCAGGGACAAGGATTTCCGTCATCGTCGCGCCCAGCGTCATGATCTTCACGGTCATGCCATGCGAGTTGCGCAGGGTGAACAGCTTGATGGCACCGTCCTCGTTTTTGCCAAAATCCTGTGCTTCAAAGCGAGGAGTAGTGGCGGCAAAACTTGGGGAAGTGGCCGTGATAAGGGCACAAACGAGCGATGAGAAAAGGGAAAGGCGCATGGCCGGATTCTTGAATCCAACCCCGGCCGAAGGCAAACCGAAATTCGACGGTCTTAAAGTGGACTCTTCGCCCCCCAAGGCCGCGCCGCCAGAGGCTCAATGATATTCCTGCACGGTCTTCACGCCGTAGCCAAATTTCTTCAAGGCCGCGATGCCCAGCACCGCCGCGCGGGCGCCGCTCAAGGTCGTCATGATCGGCGTATTGGTGTAAACCGCCGTGGTGCGGATTTTCACCTCGTCCGCCCGCGGCACCTGGCCGCTCGGGGTATTGATCACCAATTGAATCTCGCGGTTTTTGAGCAAGTCCAGCGCGTTCGGGCGGCCCTCGGAGAGCTTGAAAATGCGCTGCACCTTGAGTCCCGCTTTTTCCAGCACCGCCGCCGTGCCGCCGGTGGAAACCAGTTCAAAGCCAAGGCCCGCCAAGTCCTTCGCCACCGCCGCCACCTCCGGTTTGTCCGCATCGCTGACACTGATAAACACCCGGCCCGCGGCCGGCAACGGGCCACCTGCCGCCATTTGGGACTTCGCGTAGGCGATGCCCAAATCCGCGTCCAGTCCCATCACCTCGCCCGTGGAGCGCATCTCGGGCGAGAGCAGGATGTCCTGCCCATGAAAACGGTTGAACGGAAAGACCGATTCTTTCACCGCCCAATAGCGGGGCCAAATCTCCCCGGTAAAGCCGAGTTCCTTCAGGGTCTTGCCGGCCATCACCTTCGCGGCCAGCTTGGCCAGCGGCACGCCAATGGCCTTGCTCACGAACGGCACCGTGCGGGACGCGCGCGGATTCACCTCGAGCACATACACGGTGTCGCCCTTCACGGCATACTGCACGTTCATCAACCCGATGACCTTTAACTCGCGCGCCATCGCGTGAGTCTGCTCCCGGATGCGGTCGATCACCTTTTGCGAAAGGTTATGTGGCGGCAACACCATGGCGGCGTCACCGGAATGGACCCCCGCGAACTCGATGTGCTCCAGCATTCCGCCGATGACAATGGTTCCGTCTTTCGGATCGCTGAACCGGCCGACGTCCGTGATGCAATCGACATCAACCTCCGTGGCGTCCTCCAAAAACTTGTCCACCAGCACCGGCCGCTCCGGCGAAGCCTCAACCGCAAAGCGCATGTAGTGCTGCAATTCCGCGTCCGAATAGACGATTTGCATCGCGCGTCCGCCCAGCACGAATGAGGGACGAACCAGCACCGGATAGGCGAGCCGTTTCGCGACTGCCAGCGCCTCCTGCTCATTGGTCGCGATGCCGTTGGGCGGCTGCGGAATGCCCAGCTTGTCCAGCATGGCCGCGAACAACTTGCGATCCTCGGCGATCTCGATGTTCTGCGGGGAGGTGCCGATGATGTTCACCCCGTTCTTTTGGAGACCGAGCGCGAGATGCAGCGGGGTCTGCCCGCCGAATTGCGCGATGGCGCCCCAGCACTTCTCCCGCTCG